>NZ_RBLN01000105.1:0-7320 GCF_003989405.1 Micrococcus sp. HSID17227
ACGAGAACGCCGGGCGGCCCGGTGACGACGGGCGGTTCCGGCTGGGCGTCACCCACGCCCCGTACCGCCGCGTGCTGGACGCCATGACCGCCGACGGCGCCGACCTGCTGCTCGCCGGCCACACCCACGGCGGGCAGGTGTGCGTGCCGTTCCTCGGGGCACTCGTCACCAACTGCGACCTGCCCCGCCGCCTGGCCTCCGGGGTCTCGACGTGGACGGCCGCGGGGCGGACCGTCCCCCTCGAGGTGTCGGCCGGCCTGGGGACCGCGCCGTCCGCGCCCGTGCGGTTCGCGTGCCGGCCCGAGGCCGTGGTGCTGGACCTGGTCCCACGGGGCTGAGCCGCCTGTCCCGTCCGAGGCCGCGGGTACAGTGGGGCCCCGTGACCCGCGCCACCTCTCCCGCCGCCTCGTCCCTGCGTGACGCCCTGGGCGGGATCGCACCGTACCTCGAGGGCGTGCGGGCGCGCTGGGTGCTCGGGCTCGCCTCGGCCATGGCGGCGGGTCTCGTGGCCCTGGCCATCCCGCAGGTCATCCACCTGCTCGTGGACACCGTGTTCACGGAGACCGTGCTCGCCCGGCCCTCCTCCCCCGACTCCCGCGCAGACGTGTGGCGGGCCGCCGGCCTGCTCACCGTGCTCGGCCTCGCCGAGGCCGCGTTCATCGGCCTGCGCCGGTACTTCATCCTCCCGCCGGCCGCCGGGGTGGAGAACCGGGCGCGCATCGCCCTGTTCGAACGGCTCCAGCGCCTGCCGGTGGCGTTCCATGACGCGTGGCCCTCGGGGCAGCTGCTCTCCCGGGCCCAGGGCGACCTCTCGCTGTTGCGGCGGTGGATCGCGTTCGGCTCGGTCATGCTCGTGGTGGACGTGGTGACCATCACCGTCGGCCTCGTCCTGCTGTTCCTGCTGTCCTGGCAGCTGGCCCTGCTCTACCTCGCCGCGGCCGTGCCGATCATGTGGGCGTCGTTCGGGTTCCGCAACGACTTCCGCGCCGCGTCCCGGCTCTCCCAGGACCAGGCCGGGGACCTCACCACGTCCGTCGAGGAGTCGGTGCACGGCATCCGCGTCCTCAAGGCGTTCGGCCGCGGCGCGCACGCCCTCGACGGCTTCCGCGGGCGCGCCCGCACGCTGCAGGGCACCGAGGTGCACAAGGCGTCCGTGCTGGCCCGGTTCATCGCCCTGATCGTGGCCCTGCCGGAGACGGTGCTGGGCCTGGGCCTCGCCCTGGGCCTGTGGCTCGTGGCGACCGGGGAGCTGACGGTGGGCGCGCTCGCCGCCTACTTCGCCACCGCGGCCGTGCTGGCCGGCCCGGTCGAGTCCGTGGGCCAGCTGATGGGCATGACGCTCTCGGCCCGCACGGCGATCGACCGCCACGTGGACGTGCTCGCCACGCCCGTGGACATCGCCTCGCCCACCGGGGAGGCCGCCGTCGTGCCCCCGGCCACCGGCGCGCTCGCGTTCCACGGGGTGCGCTTCCGCTGGCCGGACGCGGACCCGGAGCGCGGGGAGCGCGACCTGCTCGACGGCGTCGACCTCGAGCTGGTGCCCGGCGAGACGATGGCCCTGGTCGGCGCGACCGGCGCCGGCAAGTCGACGCTGTTGCAGCTGGTCCCCCGGCTGCTCGACGTCACGGCGGGCTCCGTCTGCGTGGACGGGGTGGACGTGCGCCGGATGCCGCTCGGGGAGCTGCGCCGGCGGGTGTCCGTGGCGTTCGAGGACGCCACGCTGTTCTCCGCGACCATCCGGCAGAACGTGCTGCTCGGCGCCCCGGCGGACGTGCTCGCGGACGGCCTCCACTCCCCCGCGGCGGACGCCCTGCTCGACCTCGCGCTCGAGACCGCGCAGGCGGGCTTCGTGGCGGACCTGGCGGACGGCGTCGAGACCGAGATCGGCGAGGAGGGCCTCAGCCTCTCCGGCGGACAGCGCCAGCGGATCGCCCTCGCCCGCGCGATCGCGGCGCGCCCGGACGTGCTCGTGCTGGACGACCCCCTCTCCGCCCTCGACGTGCGCACCGAGGAGACCGTGACCGCGCGCCTGCGCGAGGTCCTCGACGGGACGACCACCCTGATCGTGGCGCATCGTCCCTCCACCGTGGCCCTGGCGGACCGGGTCGCGGTGCTGGCGGACGGGCGGATCGAGGACGTGGGGACGCACCCCGAACTGCTGGCCCGCAGCGCCGTGTACCGGCACATCATCTCGAGCCGACCGGAGGAGCAGGCATGAGCGCCGCCGACGTGAGCCGCGTGCGCGGCGTGGGGGCCGAAGAGGACCTCGACTACACCCGCGCGGAGCGCCGCCACATCCGGCGCCGGTCCTTCCGGCTGCTCGGCGAGCTCGCGCGGCCGGTCCGGGGGACGCTGCTGGTCACCGTGGTCTTCGTGCTCGTGTCCAACGCGGCGCGGGCGGCCGGGCCGCTGATCATCGCCTGGGCGATCGACGCGGAGCTGCCGCGCGTCGTCGAGGCCGTGCGGGCCGGCGAGTCCGTCTGGCCCATCCTCGTCCCCGTGGGCGGGGCGTACGTGGCGGCGGCCCTCGTCTCCGGGGGCCTGCTGGGGGCGTACACGTGGCTCACCGCGCGGGCCAGCCAGGCCATGCTGCTCAGCCTGCGGCTGCGCGTGTTCCGGCACACGCAGCGGCTGAGCCTCGGGTTCCACGAGCGGTACACGTCCGGGCGGGTGATCTCGCGGCAGACCTCGGACCTGGAGGCGCTGCGGGAGCTGCTGGACCAGGGCGTGTCCTCGCTCGTGTCCGGGCTGATGTTCATGTCGTTCACCGCGGCGTCCATCCTGCTGCTGGACCCGCCGTCGTTCCTCGTGCTGCTGGGCGCGGCCGTGCCGGTGGCGATCGTGACGCGCTGGTACCAGGTGCGGTCCGAGGAGGCGTACCGGCGGTCGCGGGTGTCCTCGGCACGGTCGATCGTGCACTTCGTGGAGACCATGACCGGCATCCGCGCGGTCCAGGCCTTCCGGCGGGAACGGGACAACGACGCGCGGTACCGCGACTTGGCCACGGCCTACCGGGACGACATGGTGGCCACGCTCAACCTGTTCGGCATCCTGCAGCCGGTGCTCGTGGCGACGGGCAACCTCACGGTAGCGGCGCTGCTCGTGACCGGGGGCCTGCGCGTGCTCGACGGCGACCTCGAGGTGGGGGTGCTCGTGGCGCTCCTGCTGGCCGGACGGCGCGTGTTCCAGCCCATGGAGATGGTGGCGATGTTCTACTCGTCGCTGCAGTCCGCGACGGCGGCGCTCGAGAAGGTCTCCGGCCTGCTCGAGGAGGAGCCCACCGTGGTGGAGGCCGCCGAGCCCACGCCGCTGCCCGGGGCCGACGCTCCGGGGACGGGCGTGGCGTCCGGGCGGGTGGAGTTCCGGGACGCGGTGTTCAGCTACGGACCGGACCGGGTGGTGCTGCCGGAGTTCGACCTCGTGATCCCGGCCGGGCAGACCGTGGCCGTGGTGGGCCAGACGGGTGCGGGCAAGTCGACGCTGGCCAAGCTCATCGCCCGGTTCTACGACGTCTCTGCCGGCTCGCTGACGCTGGACGGGGTGGAGCTGCGCGAGCTCAGCCAGGCGGATCTGCGGCGCAACGTGGTGATGGTGACCCAGGAGGCGTTCCTGTTCTCCGGGTCGATCGCGGAGAACATCGCCCTCGGCCGGCCCGACGCCACCGAGGCCGAGATCCAGGCGGCCGCCCGGGCGGTGGGGGCGCACGACTTCATCCTGGGGCTGCCCGAGGGCTACGCGACCGACGTCGCCAAGCGCGGCGGGCGGCTGAGCGCGGGACAGCGGCAGCTCGTGTCGTTCGCGCGGGCGTTCCTCGCGGACCCCGCCGTGCTGATCCTGGACGAGGCGACGTCGTCGCTGGACCTGCCGAGCGAGCGTCTCGTGCAGGCCGGGCTGGAGCGGCTGTTGGGGAACCGGACGGCACTGATCATCGCCCACCGGCTCAGCACCGTCGAGACCGCCGACCGGGTGCTCGTGATGCACGACGGCCGGATCGTCGAGGACGGCAGCCCCGCCGAGCTGGTGGCGGCCGACGGCCGGTTCGCGGCGCTACACCGGGCCTGGGAGGACTCGCTCGCCTGATGGGCCCCGGGCCGGGCACTTTCGAACGTGAGAGAGGGCCTATCCCACGTTCGAAAGTGCCCATTCGCCCGATTTCACGTTCGAAAGTCCTGCGGCGGGGGCGGGAGCGGAGATGGTGGAGGTCGCCCGCGCGGCCCGGTCGTGGCGGACGACGGCGGCCACCACGGTCCGGAAGTCCTCGGCCAGGTCGGCGCCCATCACCGTGATGGACAGGTGGCCGGCCTCCTGCCAGAGACGGTCCCGCCGTGCGTCGCGTCGCTGCTGCTCCGGCGTGCGATGGTGGCCGCCGTCGTAGTGGAGGGCCACGCGGGACCGTTCAACCACCATGTCCGCGTCGGTCCGCTCCCCCTCCGGTGAGACCAGCTGCGCCTGCAGGCGCGGCTCGGGGAGGCCGGCGTCGAGGAGCGCCAGCCGCAGTCGCGTCTCCGGAGGCGAGTCCGCCCCCACCCGGATCAGCGCCAGCGCGGCCCGAGCCACCCGCACGCCCTTGAACCGGCCCGCCCGCTCCAGCGCCGCGGAGAGCCGCGACGCCGTCGTACGCGGCGGGAGTCGGGACCCGTCCACCCACGGACGGTTCACGAGCGCGTCCCCCGCGACGACGGCGTCCGCCATCTGATCCGGCCGCAGCAGGGAGCAGAGGTCCACCCACGTCCGCTCGAGCGAGGTGACCGGGACCCCGTGCACCTCCACGCGGTCCTCGGCCGGCACCGTGCGTCCGTGGCAGGCGACGCCCGCGCGCCCCGTCCGACCCGTGCGGTGCGGCCGGCTCACGTGCACCCGTGTGTCCTCCTCGGCCCACCACGGCAGGACGAGCCCGTGCAGCCGCGCCGCCGTCAGATGCGAGGCGACCCCACGGGTCAGAGCCACCACGACAGCGGCCTCCTCCGGCGGCAGGGCCGCCACGGGGCGGGGGTATCCGAGCGCGGCCCACGACCCCGGCACGTCGACGACCGCGCGGTGTGCCCCGTGGGTGACCTGGCGCAGGTCGAGGCTGCGCAGCCGGTCGGAGGAGAGGGAGAGGCGGTCCAGGGCTTCGCGCCGGGTGAAGACGCGGCCGGCGAGGGCTGGCGGAAGGGGTGCGGGGCGGCGTGGCATGCGGTCAGGATGCGGGCGCCGTCGTCGTGGGCGGGCGTCCGACCCCCTCCTGTGCGGGGCCGGGCCCCTGTGCAGGAGCCGCCCCGCCCCGCCCCGGACTTTCGAACGTGAAATCGGGCGAATGGGGACTTTCGAACGTGAGAGAGGGCCTATCTCACGTTCGAAAGTGCGGGTCAGGCGTCGAAGGGGCGGCCCGTGAGGCGCTCGTACGCCTCCACGTAGCGGTCGCGGGTCTTGGCCACGACGTCGGCGGGCAGCGCCGGCGGGGCCTCCCCGCTGGTCTTGTCCCAGCCGGAGTCGGGGCCCGTGAGCCAGTCGCGGACGAACTGCTTGTCGAAGCTCGCCTGGGGGCGGCCGGGCTCGTAGTCCTCGGCGTCCCAGAACCGGGAGGAGTCCGGGGTGAGGACCTCGTCGCCCAGCACCACCTGGCCGGTGGCCGGGTCCACACCGAACTCGACCTTCGTGTCCGCCAGGATGATGCCGGCCTCGCGGGCGATCGCCTCGGCGCGGGCGTACAGGTCCAGGGTGAGGAACCGCAGGCGCTCGGCGGCCTCGGTGCCCACGCGCTCGACCATCTGCTCGAACGTGATGTTCTCGTCGTGCTCGCCGACCTCGGCCTTCGCGGACGGCGTGAAGATCGGCGGGTCGACCCGCGAGCCGTCCACGAGCCCGGCGGGCAGCGGCAGGCCGGCCACCGTGCCCGACGCGCGGTACTCGGCCAGGCCGGACCCTGTCAGGTAGCCGCGGGCGATGCACTCCACGGGGAACATGTCCAGGCGCTTGACGACCATCGCCCGCCCGGCCACGGCCGCGGGCACGTCCGTGCCCACCACATGGTGCTCGACCGGCTCGGCGTGGGCCCCGTTGTAGCCCTCGGCCAGCTTCTCGAACCACCACAGGGTCAGCCGGGTGAGGATGGTGCCCTTGTCCGGGATCGGCGGCTCCAGCACGTGGTCGTAGGCGCTGATCCGGTCGGAGGCCACCACGAGCAGCGTCGCGGACCGTCCCGGCTCGGCGTCGGCGGGCTCGTACAGGTCCCGCACCTTGCCCGAGTAGACGTGCCGCCAGCCCGGCAGCCAGAGGGCCTCGGCCCCCGTGAACCCCACGCGCTCCCCGCTCACTTCGCTCCCCCCGTCCCGGGCACGGTGATCTCGCCGCGCTCGGCCTTGAGTCCGATGTCCGTGCGCCACTGGGCCCCGTCGAACCGGATCCGCTCGACGCCCGCGTAGGCGCGCTCACGCGCCTGGGCCAGGTCCGCCCCGCGCCCGACGACGGCCAGCACCCGGCCGCCCGCCGTCACCACGTCCTCACCGGACGCCGCGGTGCCGGCGTGGATCACGTGCACGCCCTCGAGGGCGGCCGCGTCGGCCAGCCCGGTGATCACGTCGCCCGTCGAGGAGGAGGCCGGGTAGCCGGCCGAGGCCATGACCACGTCCACGGCGACGTCGTCGCTCCACTCGAGCCGACGGTCCGCGCCGAGCCGGCCGGCCGCGGCGTCGGCGAGCAGCCCGCCCAGGGGTGTCTCGAGGCGGGCGAGCACGGCCTGGGTCTCGGGGTCGCCGAAGCGCACGTTGAACTCGATGACCTCCACGCCCTTGGCGGTCACGGCCAGGCCACAGAACAACACGCCCGTGAACGGGGTGCCGCGGCGGGCCATCTCGGCGAGCACGGGGCGGGCCACCCGGTCCATGACCTCGTCCGTGAAGCCCTCGGGCAGCCACGGCAGCGGCGTGTACGCGCCCATGCCGCCGGTGTTGGGGCCGGCGTCGCCGTCGTGGATGCGCTTGAAGTCCTGCGCGGGGGTGAGGGCGACGGCGTCCTCGCCGTCGCAGATCACGAAGAGGGATACCTCGGGGCCGTCCAGGAAGTCCTCGATCACCACGGTGCCGCCGGCGGCGAAGCAGGCCTCGGCGTGGGCGAGGGCCTCGGCGCGGTCGGAGGTGACCACGACGCCCTTGCCCGCGGCCAGGCCGTCGTCCTTGACGACGTGCGGGGCGCCGAACTCATCGAGGGCGGCGGCGGCCTCCGCGGCGGTGGTGCACACGCGGGAGCCGGCGGTGGGCACGCCCGCGGCGGCCATGACCTCCTTGGCGAAGGCCTTGGACGCCTCGAGCTGCGCGGCCGCCTGCGAGGGGCCGAACACGG
>NZ_RBLN01000106.1:0-7386 GCF_003989405.1 Micrococcus sp. HSID17227
CTCTTTCCCTACACGCCCCCCGTCCGATCTCGTTCGACCGCGTCCTCGTGGACGCCCCCTGCACCGGCCTCGGGGCGCTGCGCCGCCGACCCGAGTCGCGCTGGCGCCGCACTCCGGCCGACCTCGCCGAGCTCACCGGCCTGCAGGCCGAGCTGCTCGACGCGGCGGTCTCCGTCCTCGCCCCCGGCGGCGTGCTCGCCTATGTCACCTGCTCCCCGCACGTCGCGGAGACCGTCGTCCAGGTCCAGGACCTCGTGCGCCGCCACCCCGAGCTGGAGCTGCTCGACGCCCGCACCGCCCTCGACACCGTCGCGCTCGACGACCTGCGCCTGGACGAGGCCGAACCCGCCGGCGCGCCGGAGCCAGCCGATGTGGTCGCCCGCACGGCCCAGCTCTGGCCGCACCGGCACGGCACCGACGCCATGTTCCTGGCCCTGCTGCGCGCCCCCGGCGCCTGACCGAGAGGACCCGCCCATGACCGCCCGCGCCCCGCGCCTGCACCCCTCGATCCTGTCCGCGGACTTCGCCCGCCTCGCCGACGAGCTGGCCCGCATCCCCAGCGCAGACGCGGTGCACGTGGACGTCATGGACAACCACTTCGTCCCGAACCTCACCCTCGGCCTGCCCGTGGTCGAGGCGATCCGACGCGCCACGGACCTGCCGCTGGACCTCCACCTGATGATCGAGGACGCCGACCGCTGGGCGCCCGGCTACGCGGAGGCGGGGGCCGAGTCCGTCACCTTCCACGCCGAGGCCTCGGCCGCGCCCGTCCGGCTGGCCCGGGAGCTGCGCGCGGCCGGAGCGAGGGCCGGCATGGCGCTGCGGCCGGCGACCGCGGTCGAGCCCTACCTGGACATGCTCCCGGAGCTGGACATGCTTCTGCTGATGACCGTGGAGCCCGGCTTCGGGGGGCAGGCGTTCCTCGACGTCGTGCTGCCGAAGATCCGCCGGGCCCGCCGCGCCCTCGACGGCGGGTCCGCCCCGCTGGCCCTCCAGGTCGACGGCGGCGTGAACCGGGAGACCATCGAGCGTGCGGCCGAGGCCGGGGCGGACGTGTTCGTGGCCGGTTCCGCGGTGTTCGGCGCCGAGGACCCCGACGCCGCGCTCGTCGGCCTGCGCACCGCCGCCGCCCGCGCCTGCCACTAGCCCGGCGACGCGCCCGCCCGCCGCGCCGGACGTCGCCCGGCGACGTCCGGCATGCGCGGCCGGCCGGGCGTGCGATACTGCTGGACAGCAACGTGCTCCGAGATGCGGTGGAAATCCGCACCGGCGGTGACAGCCCGCTAACCGCGCGGCCCGTCCTCATCCGAGGCGGTGCCGGGCGGCCTGACCGGTGGAATTCCGGTGCCGACCGTACAGTCGGGATGGGAGAGGCACGCGGCGGAGCCGTTCCGCGCCCTGCGCGGGAGGGCTGCGGAGCGCACCCCTCGGAGTCCCGATCCGAGGAGGTGGCGTCACGGTCATGGACTGGCTGGTGGACGCGTTCAACTGGACCATCCCGGTCGCCGGCGGCGGCCTGCTCATGCGCGAGGTGCTGGGCAACGTCTTCGGCCTCGCCTCCGCCCTGGGCGGCATGGCGCGCAGGGTCTGGGCCTGGCCCGTGGGCATCCTCGGCAACCTCATCCTGCTGACGGTCTTCCTCGCCTCCCTGTTCACGGGGGCCGATCACGCCACCCTGCTCGGCCAGGCCGGCCGACAGGTCATGTTCATCGCCGTCTCCGTCTACGGCTGGGCGCGCTGGCGTCAGGCCCGCCGGGGCCACGCCGAGGACGCTCCCGCCATCACCCCGGAGTGGGCCGGCTGGCGCGGGCGCGTGTTCCTCGTGACGGCCATGGCGGTCGGCACCGTCGCCCTCACCCCCGTGTTCCGCGCCCTGGGTTCGTGGGAGCCGGTGTGGGCGGACGCCTGGACGTTCGTGGGATCGCTGCTGGCGACCTACGGCATGGCGCGCGGCTGGGTGGAGTTCTGGCTGATCTGGGTGGCCGTGGACGTCGTCGGCGTGCCCCTGCTGTGGAGCACCGGCTACTACGCCTCGGCCGTGATGTACGCCTTCTACGGCGCCTTCACCCTGATCGGCTTCTTCGTGTGGCTGCGCGCCACAGACCGGGACAAGCCCGCCGTGGAGACGCTGCTGCCGGACGGCCCCGAGGGGGACGTCGCCCGATGAGCGCCGCCGAGACCCCGTCCGCCGACCCCATGGACCTCGCCGTCCGCGCCGCGCTGCGCGGTGTGCGCGGCGCCAACCCCCTCGTCGGGGCCGTCCTGACCGACGAGGCCGGCCGCGTCCTGGCCGTCGGCCACCACCGCGGACGGGGGACTGCCCACGCCGAGGTCGACGCCCTGACCCGCTGGCGGGCCGCCCGCGCCACGGATCCGGCCCTGGCCGCCCTCGACCCCGCCGGCCTGACGCTGCACGTCACCCTCGAGCCCTGTGACCACACCGGCAGCACCGGCCCCTGCTCGCAGGCCGTCCTGGACGCGGGGATCGGCGCACTGCGCTACGCCGTCGCGGACCCCACCGGTCACGACGGCGGCGGCGCGGCCCGCCTCGCCGCGCACGGGGTGCACGTCCCCGGCCCCACCGGCGAGGCGGCCGCCCTCCCGCTCACCGCCCGCTGGCGCGAGGTCCGCGACGCAGGCCGTCCGTGGGTGACCGCGCACCTCGCCCAGTCCCTCGACGGCCACGCCGCGGCCGCCGCCGGCACCAGCCAGTGGATCACCGGCCCGGACTCCCGCGTCCACGCCCACGAGGTGCGCTCCCGCGTCGACGCCATCGTCGTCGGCACGGGGACCGTGCTGGCCGACGACCCCCGCCTCACCTCCCGTGACGCCGTCGGCGCCGAACTCGCGCACCAGCCCGTGCCCGTCGTCCAGGGTCACCGGCCCGTGCCGGACGTAGTGGTCCGGGGCGAGCACCTCGAGGGCGGCCATGTCCGCACGGAACAGGTCGGTCTGCTCCTCGGCGAGCGCGCGCCAGTCGACGCCGGTCGCCTCGGCCCGCTCGAGCAGGGGGTCGTCCACGTCGGTCACGTTCTGGACGTAGGCGACCTCGAGACCGGCCGCGCGCCAGTAGCGGTGCAGCAGGTCGAAGGCCACATAGGTGCTCGCGTGGCCGAGATGCGTCGCGTCGTACGGGGTGATCCCGCAGACGTACAGCGAGGCGCGCTGCGCGTCGTTGCCCGGATGCCGAGTCCGTCCCGTGGCGGTGTCGTGCAGCCGCAGCCGGTCGGGGCGGCTCGGCACGGCGGGCGGGGCGGGGGTGCTCCAGGACTTCACGGGACTCCTCAGATCGGGGTGGTTCGGCGGTGCCGGGCCGCCATGCCCGGCGGCGGGAGCGGGCTCAGGCGCTGATGACGCCCGCGCCCAGCAGGGCGAACAGGACGCCGCCCAGGAGGATGCGGTACCAGACGAACGGCAGGTACGAGTTGGTGCTGATGAAGCGCATGAGCCAGGCGATGACCGCGTAGGCCACCACGAAGGCGATCGCGGTCGCGACCAGCGTCTCCCCCATGCCGTACGGGCCCTGCGTGCCGGGATCGGTGAGCGAGGTGTACAGCTTGTACAGGCCGGAGGCGAACACGGCGGGCACCGCCAGCAGGAACGCGTAGCGGGTGGCGGCGGGCCGGGTGTAGCCCATGGCCAGGCCGGCCGCGATGGTGCCGCCGGAGCGCGAGACGCCCGGGATCAGCGCGAGGGCCTGGGCCAGGCCGTAGAGGACGCCGTCCCGCACGGTGAGCTTCTCGAGCGGCTTGGTCTGACGGCCGAGCCGGTCCGCCAGGGCGAGCAGGACGCCGAACACGATGAGCATGGTCGCCGTGATCCACAGCGACCGGAACTCCGTGTCGATCCAGTCCTCCAGCAGCAGGCCCAGGACCGCGATCGGGATCGAGCCCACGATGATCAGCCAGCCCATGCGCGCATCGGGGTCCGAGTGCGGGATCCGCCCCGTGACCGCGGCGCACCACCGGCCGATGATGCGGGTGATGTCGCGCCAGAAGTAGATGAGGACCGCCAGCTCCGTGCCGAGCTGCGTGATGGCCGTGAAGGCCGCCCCCGGGTCGGTCGCGGAGGGCAGGAACTCGCCCACGATGCGGATGTGGGCGGAGGAGGAAATGGGCAGGAACTCCGTGAGGCCCTGCACCAGGCCCAGGATGATGGCTTCGATCCACGTCACGGAGGGTCACTGTACGCCACGGCCCCGGGTGGGAACCCGGGGCCGTGCGATCCGTCACGAGCAGGACGGTCAGTCGTCGTCGTCCTCGTCGTCGAAGAGGTCGAGCGGGGTGACCTCCTCGGTGTCCGCGTACAGGGCGTCCTCGTAGGCCTCGAAGGCGTCGGCCACGGCGAAGAAGGCGGCTTCGACGGCGGGGTCGTCCTCGCCCCGCTTGTTCTGCGCGGCCACGAGGTGTTCGTTCAGGGCGGTGGTGAGGGCCTCGAGGGCCATGCGGGCGTCAGAGCTCATGGGTGAACGGTAACCCGGTGGCCGGTGACGCGGCCAGGGGTGGGCCGTGCGGGACCGGCCGCCGGACCCGACGCCGTCTGCCAGGATGGGCGGGTGCGTGAACAGCTGATGTCCTCGACCCTCGACGCGATCTCCCGCGGACAGAAGTGGGAGTACCTGGTGATGACGGTCGCCGCCCACGAGTCCCTCGCCGACGCCCGGCGGCGCCTCGTGGAGCACGCGGAGTACGGCCAATGGGAGCTGCAGCGCTCCGTGCACTACCGCGACGGGGCGCGCCGCTACTGGATGCGCCGCCGGGTGATGCGCGTGGCCTCGACCCTGCAGACGGTCTGAGGCGCGGGCGCGACGACGGCGCCCCGGCCGTCGTCGCGCCCGCGGCCCGGATCAGCGCGGCTCCAGCATCCGCTCGAGCACCCGGCAGCCGAACTCGAGCGCGTCCACGGGCACCCGCTCGTCGATGCCGTGGAACAGGGACGTGAAGGCCAGGTCGGCGGGCAGGCGCATGGGCGCGAAGCCGTAGCCGGTGATGCCCAGCCGGGAGAGGGACTTGTTGTCCGTGCCCCCGCCGAGCATGAACGGCAGCACCTGGGCCTCGGGGTCCTCCGCCTGCAGCGAGGCGATCATCAGCTCCACCAGGTCCCCGGAGAAGGGGGTCTCCAGGGCGACGTCCCGGTGCTCGGGTGCGATGGTCACGTCGGGACCGGCGAGCTCGGCGATCGTGGCGAGGGCGGACTCCTCCTCCCCGGGGATCAGGCGCACGTCCACGGTGCCGGTGGCCGAGGACGGGATGACGTTGTGCTTGTAGCCGGCGGTCAGCCCCGTCGGGTTGGACGAGGTGCGCAGGGTGCCGGCCACCCAGGAACGGGCCTGCCCGAGCGCGTCGAGCTGCGGCGTCGGGTCCGTCTCGTCGAAGTCCACGCCCATGATCTCGGCCACCTGTTCGAGCAGCGCGCGCGTGGTCTTGGTGTACACGAGCGGCCACTCGTGCCCGCCGATGCGGGTCATGGCGCCGGCCAGCCGGGTGACCGCGTTGTCCGGGTGCGGGGCCGAGCCGTGCCCGGGGGCGCCCTCCGCGGTGAGGTTGAGCCAGGCGAGCCCCTTCTCCGCGGTCTGCACGAGGTAGGCGCGCGAGCCGTGCACCTCGGTGGAGAAGCCCCCCACCTCGGAGATCGCCTCGGTGCACCCGTCGAACACCTCGGGGTGATGGTCCACGACCCAGCGTGCGCCGTAGACGCCGCCGGCCTCCTCGTCGGCGAAGAACGCAACCGTCAGGGGTCGCCGCGGCCGGCGGCCCGTGCGGGCCAGGTGCAGCAGCACCGCGAGCACCATGGCGTCCATGCCCTTCATGTCCACGGCGCCGCGCCCCCAGATCATGCCGTCCTTGAGCTCGGCGCCGAACGGGTCCACGCTCCACTCGTCCGCCTCGGCGGGGACCACGTCCGTGTGCCCGTGGATGACGAGCCCCGGCGCCTCCGGATCCCAGCCCGGCAGGTGCCCGACGACGGAGACCCGGCCCGGCGCCGACTCGAAGAAGCGGGGGGTCATCCCCGCCTCGGTCATGAGCCGGGCGCAGTACTCCGCGGCCTCAGGCTCACCGACGGAGACGTTGCCCCCGCGGTTGGTGGTGTCGATCCGGATGAGGTCGCGGCAGATCTCCACGACGCGGTCCTCGGGGCGCGAGCGGGCGGGGTTCTCGATGTTCTCGACCATGGTTTTGAGCCTAGCCCGAACCCGTGCTATCTTTCTCGAGTTGCCCGGAGCGGGACGGACCGGACAGGACCGGAACGCGGTGGGCGACGGAGCCTCTCCCAGGGCTCCACCGATGAGCGCGAGTGGCGGAATTGGTAGACGCGCAGCGTTGAGGTCGCTGTGTCCGCAAGGACGTGGGGGTTCAAGTCCCCCCTCGCGCACCGCTCGTCGAGCAGCAGGGCCCCGGTCGTCACGACCGGGGCCCTGCGTGTTCCCCGGACCGGCGTCCCCTCTAGAGTGGTGTCTGTGCGACGGCAGGCGCCGTCGGTGGAACCGCACGACGGCATGGAGGACCTGATGGCCCTGGAAGCCCCCGCACTGCTGCACCGGCTCGCGCGAGCCCACGGGGTGCAGCCCGAGTACGTCGGGCAGGACGGCTCGGCCCAGACCGTGCCGGACGAGGCCCTCGTGAAGGTGCTCGCCGCCCTCGGGGTGTCGGTCCGTCCGGACGGGGTCGCCGCTCTGGCCGAGGCGCTGGAGGAGGCGGAGACGGCCCCCTGGCGGGACGTGCTCCCGCCCACCGTGGCCGCCCGGTCCGGCCACCGCCTGTCCGTGCCGTGCCACGTGGCCGCGGGCGAGCCGGTCGTGGCCCGCGTGCGCACGGAGGACGGGCGGACCCTCGAGGTGAGCGTGAGCGAGCCGGTGTCCGAGGTCCGCCTCGTGGACGGCGTCGAACGCGAGCGCGTCCACGTTCAGATCCCCGCCGACCTCGCCCCGGGCTGGCACCGGCTGGAGGTGACCAGCGGCTCCGGCTCCACCGCCTCCGCGGTCCTGGTCTGCGCCCCGACCCGGCTGAGCACGGCGCGTCCCTTCCTCGAGCGCCGCGGCTGGGGCGCGGCCGCGCAGGGCTACTCGGTGACCTCGGCGGACTCGTGGGGCATCGGCGACGCGGCGGACATGGCGTCCCTGGCCGAGATCGTCGCCCGGCACGGTGCCGACTTCCTGCTGCTGCACCCCCTGCACGCGATCGAGCCCGGCCCCCATCCGGCGGACTCCCCCTACTCCCCCGTCTCCCGTCGGTTCCTCTCGGCGCTGGTCGTGCACGTGCCCTCGATCCCCGAGTTCGCCGACCTGCCCGCCGCGGAGCAGGCGGAGCTGCGGTCGGCCGGCGCCCGCGTCCAGGCGGAGCTGGAGCGCACCGGCCGGATCGATCGGGCCGCCGTCGCCGCCGTCCT
>NZ_RBLN01000107.1:0-7077 GCF_003989405.1 Micrococcus sp. HSID17227
AGCTGGACAGGGCGAGGGTGATCGCGTCCTTCAGGGCGCGGGCGCGGCGAGGGTCTCCCCCGGCGTTGACGGCCACGGTCACGTCCCCGGCCCGGACGACGGCGGGCGTCCAGGCGGCGGAGGACTCGGCATCGGAGGCGTCGACGCACCAGACGCGGCGGGCCTCGGCGTCGGAGGCCACGGCCCCGTCCACGGCCCGGTCGCCGGTGGCGGTCTGGGCGAACCAGACCCCGTCGAGGTCGGACGGGCGGTAGGGGCGGCGATGCAGGGTGAGCAGGCCGGCCGCCGCGAGCCGCTCCACCTCCTCCCCCGGCTTCGGGGCCACCACGGTGACGAGCGCGCCGGCGTCGAGGAGGGAACCCACGCGGCGGCCGGCCACGCGCCCGCCGCCCACGATCAGGACGGGCCGGCCGAGCAGACGCAGGGAGGTGGGGTACAGATCGGACGCGGTCATCGCGTGCTCCCTTCCAGCAGCCCGCGGCGGCGCAGCATGCGCCGCTCGACGGGGCCGAATGCGGCCAGTTCGAAGAGGACGCCGACGGCCAGGATGGTCAGGACGGCGCAGAGGACGACGGCGAGGTCGGACGCGGCACGTCCCTCGTGGAGCAGGGTCCCGAGTCCCACGCCCATGGGCCCGCCGACGGCGATGATCTCGGCGGCCATGAGGCCTCGCCACGCGAAGGCCCAGCCCTGGCGCAGGCCGGAGACGAAGGCGGGCAGGGTGGCCGGGAGGACCACCAGCAGGGCGGTCTCGAGACGCGAGGCGCCCAGCACCCGGGCCGCGCGACGCAGCTGCGGCGGCACCTGGTCCGTGCCGGTGGTGAGGCCGGCGACCACGGCGGGGACGGCGCCGGTGAGCATCACGAAGTACGCGGTGGCGTCGCTGAGGCCGAACCACAGCACCGCGAGCGGCACCCAGGCCACGTTGGGCAGCACCATCAGGGCCGTGAGCAGCGGGCCGAACGCCCGCCGCAGGACGCTGACCTGTCCGAGCAGCAGGCCCAGCCCGACGCCGACGACCACGGCGAGTGCGAAGCCGACGACGGCGCGGCCCACCGACGTCGCCACTGCCTGCTGGACGAGACCCTGGGCCCACAGCGTCCCGAAGGCCCCGAGGACGTCGCCGGGACCGGTGATCGGCTCGCCGCGCGCACCGGCCAGCCACGCGAAGGCCTGCCAGATCGCCACGAGCAGGACGACGGCGGCCACCGGGAGCAGGACCCGGCTCCAGTCCCACCCGGCCAGACCCGTCCGACGGGTCGAGTCGACGGCCTGGAGCGCGTCGAGGCCGCTGTCGAGCTCGCGCAGCTCGTCGTCGGTGGCGGCCCCCGGCGCGCGGCCGGGGGCGTCGAGGGTGGGGGTGTCAGTGCGCATGGCGACGGATCTCCTGACCGAGTCGGGCGGTGATGGCGGCCGTGAGGGCGGCCGCGGCGGGCGCGTCGTGGCGGGCGGCTGCGGGCACGTCCCATTCGGCGACGACGCGACCCGGACGTGAGGACAGCAGCAGCACCCGCTGGCCGAGGCGGACGGCCTCGGCCACGTTGTGGGTGACGAACACGACCGTCCGGCCGGTCTGCCGCCACACGCGCTCGAGCTCCCCATGCAGCAGGTCGCGGGTGATCGCGTCCAAGGCCGCGAACGGCTCGTCCATGAGCAGCAGGGGGCGGTCCTGGGCGAGGGCCCGGGCCAGGGCGACGCGCTGGCGCATGCCGCCGGAGAGCTGGTGGGGTCGCAGGTCGGCGGCGTCGTCCAGGTGGACGAGGCGCAGCAGCTCCCCGGCACGCTCCCGACGCTCCCCCGCGGCCACACCGGCGAAGCGGAGGGCGAGCTCGATGTTGCCGCGGGCGGTGAGCCACGGGAAGAGGGCGGCGTCCTGGAACATGAACGCGGCCCCCTCCCGGGGGGTCTTGACGACGCCCGCGGTGGGCGCCTCGAGCCGGGCGATGATGTTCAGCAGGGTGGACTTGCCGCATCCGGACGCGCCGAGCAGGCAGACGAACTCGCCCGGCTCGATCCGCACGGAGACGTCCTCCAGCACGGGCGTGGGCCCGCCGAAGCTCTTGCCCACGTCCTCCATCACCACTGTCATGACCGCTCCCGTCCCGCCGTCGTCATCCGTCTCAGGCCTCGTCGCCGCCGCGCACCATGCCGGCGGCGAGCGTGGCCCCGTCGTGGGGGTCGATCACGAGGAACGCCCCGGTGCGCCGATGCACGGCGTAGGGCTCCACGGGCAGCGGCGCGGCCAGGTGCAGGCGCACCTGTCCGATGTCGTTGAGCCCGAGGGTCTCGGCCGGGTCGAGCCGCAGGGTGTCGAGGTCGAGCCGGCCGGCCACCTCCTGGACGAGCGCCCGGACGACGGCGGTGCCGTGCTTGACGAGGACCTGCTGCCCGACGCGCAGCGGCGCGGCGGAGAGCCAGCACAGCGCGGCGGCCACCTCCGCGGTGGGGCGCGGGGCGGTGTCCGCGGCGGCGATCGTGTCCCCGCGGGCCACGTCCACCTCGTCGGCCAGGCGCAGGACCACCGACTGCGGGGAGGAGGCCTCCTCGAGGGACTCGCCGGCGGCGTCCACGCCCACCACGGTGGTGGTGCGCACCGGCTGCCCCGGGGTGAGGACGGCGACGGCGTCCCCGGGCCGGACGGTGCCCGCCACCACCTGCCCGGCGTAGCCGCGGTAGTCGCGGAAGACCTCGGGGTCGAGGCCGGGGGCCAGGGCGCCCTGGGGGCGCACCACGAGCTGCACCGGGAAGCGGAAGGAGGCCGCGGCGTCGTCCTCGGCGTCCGCCCCGGGCAGGGACTCGAGCAGCTCCATGAGCGTGGGGCCGGTGTACCAGTCCGTCCGCTCGGAGCGGGTGACCACGTTGTCGCCCTGGAGGGCGGACACCGGGACGCTCACCGCGTCGGAGAGGCCGAGCTCCCGGGCCACGCGCCGCACGTCCTCGGCGATCGCGGTGAAGACCTCCTCGGCGTAGTCCACGAGATCGATCTTGTTGACCGCGACGATCACGTGCGGCACCCGCAGCAGGGCCACCACGCTGAGGTGGCGTCGGGTCTGCTCCACCACGCCCTTGCGGGCGTCCACGAGCAGCACGACGGCGTCGGCCGTCGAGGCGCCCGTGACGGTGTTCCGGGTGTACTGCACGTGCCCGGGGCAGTCGGCCAGCACGAAGGTGCGCCGGTCCGTGGCGAAGTACCGGTACGCGACGTCGATCGTGATCCCCTGCTCCCGCTCGGCGCGCAGGCCGTCGGTCAGCAGCGCCAGGTCCAGCCCGCCCTCGGCGCCGCCGAAGCCCCGCTCGGCGGAAGTGCGGGCCACGGCCTCGAGCTGGTCGGCCAGGACGGCCTTGGAGTCGTGCAGGAGGCGGCCCACGAGGGTGGACTTGCCGTCGTCGACCGAGCCGGCCGTGGCCAGGCGGAACAGGGTCCCGGCGGGGGCGCGCCGGTCCAGCAGTGCGGTGCTCATCAGAAGTACCCGTCCTTCTTGCGATCTTCCATGGCCGCCTCGGAGATGCGGTCGTCGGCGCGGGTGGCCCCGCGTTCGGTCAGGGTGGAGGCGGCGACCTCGAGCACGACGTCCTCGACGGTGGCGGCCTCCGAGAGGACGGCGCCGGTGCAGGACATGTCGCCCACCGTGCGGTAGCGCACCGTCCGCGTGGTGACCTCCTCGTTCTCGGCCGGGCGGGAGTGCTCCCCCACGGCGCGCCACATGCCGTCGCGGCGGAAGACCTCCCGCTCGTGCGCGTAGTAGATGGAGGGCAGCTCGATGCCCTCGCGGGCGATGTACCGCCACACGTCCAGCTCGGTCCAGTTGCTGATGGGGAACGCGCGGACGTGCTGGCCGGGGGTGTGACGGCCGTTGTAGAGGTTCCACAGCTCGGGGCGCTGGTTGCGCGGGTCCCACTGGCCGAACGCGTCCCGCAGGCTGATGATCCGCTCCTTGGCCCGCGCCTTGTCCTCGTCACGGCGGCCTCCCCCGAAGACGGCGTCGAACCGGTTGGTCCGGATCGTGTCCAGCAGGGGGGTGGTCTGCAGGGTGTTGCGGGTGCCGTCGGCGCGCTCACGCAGCTCGCCGCGGTCGATGTACTCCTGCACGGAGCCCACCACGAGCCGCAGGCCGAGCCGCTCCACCGTGCGGTCGCGGAACTCGAGGACCTCGGGGAAGTTGTGGCCGGTGTCCACGTGGACCACCGGGAAGGGGATCCTGCCCGGCCAGAAGGCCTTCGCGGCCAGGTGGAGCATCACCACCGAGTCCTTGCCGCCCGAGAAGAGCATGGCGGGGCGCTCGAACTCGGCCACCACCTCGCGGATGATGTGGATCGCCTCGGCCTCCAGGGCGTCCTGGACGTCGGGCCCGGCGGGGCTCACGGTCCCCGGGTCGGGGGCATGGGTGAGGGTCATCGTGTCTCCTTGGTCTGTCTCGGGTGCGGCGCTCAGACGTGGATGCCGCACTCGGTCTTCGCGGTCCCGGCCCAGCGCCCGGCTCGGGGGTCCTCCCCGGGGGCGACGGGGCGGGTGCAGGGACGGCAGCCGATCGACGGGTAGCCGTTCTGCAGGAGCAGGTTCACGGGCACGTCGTGGTCCGTGGCGTAGCCGACCAGGTCGTCGAAGCTCCACGGGGCGACGGGGTTGACCTTGACCATGCCGTGGGCCTCGTCCCAGCCCACCAGCGGGGTGTTCGTGCGCGTCGGCGCCTCGTCCCGGCGGACGCCGGTGAACCACAGGTCGTATCCGGCCAGCGCCCGGTTGAGGGGCTCGACCTTGCGCATCGCGCAGCACAGCCCCGGGTCACGGGCGAACAGGTCCTTGCCGTGGCGCTCGTCCTGCTCGGCCACGGTCAGCTCCGGGAGCACGTCCACCACGGTGACGTCGAGGCGGCGGGCCACCTCGTCGCGCGTCGCGAGGGTCTCGGTGAAGTGGTAGCCGGTCTCCAGGAAGAGGACGTCCACGCCGGGCATCCGCTGCGCCACCAGGTGCGGCAGGACGGCGTCGGCCATGGAGCAGGCGACGGCGGCCCGACGGAGGTCCACATGGCGGGCGGCCCAGTCGACCACCGCCTCGGCGGGGGCGTCCCAACCGAGCTCGGCGGCGCCGGACTCCGCGAGCGCCTGCAGGCGCTCGAGGTCCTCGGTCGGACGGGTGGGGGGAACGGTGCTCATCGGAGGGCCTCCTCGTCGACTCGGTGCGCCCACCGGGCGAAGGTCTCGCCCGGCTCACGCTGCTCGTCGTACCGGCGGACGACGCGCTCGACGTAGTCGACCAGGCCGTCCGCGCGGACCTTCAGGCCGCGGACGCTGCGTCCGAGGCCGGCCTCGGCGCGGTCCACGGAGGCCAGCCCGCCGCCCAGGTGCACCTGGAAGCCGGGCGTCTGGCCGCCGTCGTCGTCCGGGAGCAGCTGCCCCTTCAGACCGATGTCCGCGGTCTGGATGCGGGCGCAGGAGTTGGGGCAGCCGTTCACATGCAGGCTCAGCCGCTCGGGGAGGCGGTCGGCGAGGTCGGCCAGGCGCTCCTCCAGCTGGGCGATCGCGGCGGTGGCGGTGTCCTTCGTGTCCACGATGGCGAGCTTGCAGAACTCCAGGCCCGTGCAGGCGATGGTGGAGCGGCGGAACACGGACGGCTCCGGGTCCAGTCCCAGCTCCTTCAAGCCGGCCACGACGGCGTCCACCCGGTCCCGCTCCACGTCCAGCACCACGATCTTCTGGTGGGGGGTGGTCCGCAGCCGCGTGGAGCCGTGGGCCTCGAGCAGGTCCGCGAGGGCGGTGAGGGTGGTGCCGCTGGAGCGGCCGACGACGGGGGCGGCACCGATGTAGAAGCGGCCGTCCTTCTGCTCGTGGACCCCCACGTGGTCGCCGGGGCGGGTGGGCGGGGCCGGGGCGGGGCCGTCGGGCAGGGCGTAGCCGAGGTACTCCTCCTCCAGCACGGTGCGGAACCTCGCCGGCCCCCAGTCCTCGAGCAGGTACTTCATGCGGGCCTTGTTGCGCAGGCGCCGGTAGCCGTAGTCGCGGAAGATGCTCACGACGGCGTGCCACACCTCGGGGGCGCGCTCGGCCGAGACGAACGCACCGATCCGGTCGGCCAGGCGGGCCTTCGTGGACAGGCCGCCACCGACCCACAGGTCGTAGCCGGGGCCCAGCTCGGGGTGCACCACGCCGATCAGGGAGATGTCGTTGATCTCGTGGACCACGTCCTGGGAGGGATGGCCGGTGATGGCGGTCTTGAACTTGCGGGGCAGGTTGGAGACCTCGAGGTCGCCGATCCAGCGGTCCGCGATCTCCCGGATCACGGGCGTGGGGTCGATGATCTCGTCCGCGGCGATCCCGGCCACCGGTGAGCCGAGGATCACGCGCGGCACGTCGCCGCAGGCCTCGGTGGTGGACAGGCCCACGGACTCCAGGCGCCGCCAGATCTCGGGGACGTCCTCGACGCGGATCCAGTGCAGCTGGACGTTCTGCCGGTCGGTGATGTCCGCGGTGTCACGGCCGAAGTCGGTGGAGATCCCGCCGATCACGCGCAGCTGCTCGGTGGTGAGGTCACCGCCGTCGATGCGCACGCGCAGCATGAAGTAGCGGTCCTCGAGTTCGTGGGGCTCCAGGGTGGCGGTCTTGCCGCCGTCGATCCCCTGCCGGCGCTGGGTGTACAGGCCCCACCAGCGGAAGCGGCCGTGCAGGTCGTCCGAGGGGATCGAGTCGAAGCCCTCGTGGGCGTAGACCTGCTCGATGCGCTCGCGGACGTTCAGGCCGTCGTCCTGCTGCTTGAACTCCTCGTTGTGGTTCAGGGGGGCGGTCCCGTCCACCTTCCACTGGCCGTGCGGCTTGGCGGAGGGACGGCGCGGAGTGCGCGCCGGCCTCGACGTCTCGTTCACCTGGGTCATGGCCGCCACGCTAGGAACCCGGCATGCCAGCCCCCAAGATCGTCGACGCGGTTCGTCACGTTCCCGGGGCCGGGCCGCGGTCGGTGCCCGGCCCGGCCCCGGTCGTGTGACGAACGGCTCAGCGGCCTCCGGTGGCTCCCCTCGGGGCCTCGGCGAGGGCGGACCGCAGCCGGTCCAGGGCGATCCGCGCCACCAGCGGATGCGGCAGCAG
>NZ_RBLN01000108.1:0-7068 GCF_003989405.1 Micrococcus sp. HSID17227
CCGCGGCGGCGAGCTCGTCGTCCCGCTCGAGCAGCCGGTCGATCCCGGACCGCGCGACGGCCTGCGACACCGCGGACTGCGTGATCCGCTCCGCCCGTGCGGCCTCCGCCTGGGTCGCCCCGCCCAGCAGGGCGTCGGCGATCCGGCGTTCGCGGGCCTTGAGCCGACCGAGGACGTGGTCGCGCAGCAGGACGAGCCCGTCCACGGCGGCGGTGAGGGACGGGTCCGCGGCACGGAAGGCGGTCGCGGCGCCGGCGGCCCGCTCGTGGGCGCGCTCAACGACCTCGCGGTCCCGATACCCGGCCGTGCCGTCCTCGATGCCGTCTCCGCCGGCGTCCAGGGCCCGCCACTGCCCCAGGCCGATCCCGAAGCGCAGGTCGAGGCCCGGGGGCAGGGCGAGCGTGACGCGGACGGTCAGCCGGAGCGCGTCCGGCCAGGTGCGGTGCAGCGCCTGGAACTCGTCGCCGACGCTGGCCCAGGCGGGGCGCAGCGGCGGGACGTCCTGTTCCGCGGCCGCGAAGGCGGCCAGGATCTGCTCCTGCGCGCGCTCCCGGTCCGGGAGGGCGCGGGAGCCGACGATGTCCGCGATCACGGCCGCGACCGGGGGTGCTGCGCTCATGGCGTCACACTATCACTGATATGACGACATTCATCAGTGTTTTCATAACACCCTGGGTCGGCATCATGCCGGGTGGTCACTGCTCCCGCTTCATCTGCCGCAGCTCCTTCTTGAGCTCGCCGACCTCGTCGCGCAGGCGGGCGGCGAGCTCGAACTGCAGGTCCGCCGCCGCCTGGTGCATCTGCTTCGACATCTGCTCGATCAGATCGGCCAGGTCCTTGGCGGGCAGCGACGCCGGGTCCACCGCCGGAGCCTCGGTGCCCTCCCCTGTGGTCGCGTCCCGGTCCAGCGAGCTGAGGCCTCGGTGGCCCATGCCGAAGTCGAACCCGGACTTCACGCCGCCCATGCCCTTGAGGAAGTCGGCGGTGTCCGCGTCCTCCCGGGCCAGCTGGTCCGTGATGTCCGCGATGCGCTTGCGCAGCGGCTGGGGGTCGATCCCGTGCTCCTCGTTGTACGCGATCTGCACGGCCCGGCGCCGCTCGGTCTCGTCGATCGCCCGCCGCATGGAGTCCGTGACGTTGTCGGCGTACATGTGGACCTCGCCGGAGACGTTGCGGGCGGCGCGGCCGATGGTCTGGATGAGGGAGGTGGTGGAGCGCAGGAAGCCCTCCTTGTCCGCGTCCAGGATCGCCACGAGCGAGACCTCGGGCAGGTCCAGGCCCTCGCGCAGCAGGTTGATGCCCACCAGCACGTCGAAGGTGCCCTTGCGCAGCTCCCGCAGCAGCTCCACGCGGCGCAGCGTGTCCACATCCGAGTGGAGGTACTCGACCTTCACCCCCGCCTCGAGCAGGTAGTCCGTGAGGTCCTCGGCCATGCGCTTGGTCAGCGTGGTCACCAGGACGCGCTCGTCCTTGGCCGTGCGCACCCGGATCTGCTCGAGCAGGTCGTCGATCTGGCCCTCGGTCGGCTTGACCACCACCTGCGGGTCCACCAGCCCGGTGGGCCGGATGATCTGCTCGACGTAGCCGTCCGCCTGGCCGAGCTCGTAGGCGCCCGGCGTCGCGGAGAGGTACACGGTCTGCCCGATCCGTTCGAGGAACTCATCCCACTTCAGCGGGCGGTTGTCCATGGCCGAGGGCAGGCGGAAGCCGTGCTCCACGAGGGTGCGCTTGCGGGACATGTCCCCCTCGTACATCGCGCCGATCTGCGGGATGGTCACGTGGGACTCGTCCACCACGAGCAGGAAGTCGTCCGGGAAGTAGTCCAGCAGGCAGTGCGGGGCGGAGCCGGCGGGACGGCCGTCGATGTGGCGCGAGTAGTTCTCGATGCCGTTGCAGTAGCCCATCTGCTGCATCATCTCGAGGTCGTACGTGGTGCGCATGCGCAGCCGCTGCGCCTCGAGGAGCCTGTCCTGGGACTCCAGCTCCTGCAGCCGCTCCCGCAGCTCGTCCTCGATGGTGGTGATCGCCCGGCCCATGCGCTCGTCGCCGGCCACGTAGTGCGAGGCCGGGAAGATGTACATCTCCTCCTCCTCGCGCACCACCTGGCCGGTGAGCGGGTGCAGGGTCTGGATGGACTCGATCTCGTCCCCGAAGAACTCGATGCGCACCGCGAGCTCCTCGTACATGGGGATGATCTCCACGGTGTCCCCCCGCACCCGGAAGGTGCCGCGGTGGAAGTCGACGTCGTTGCGCACGTACTGCATCTGCACGAACCGCCGCAGGAGCACGTCCCGGTCCATCTCCGCACCGCGGCGCAGGGTGACCATCTGCTCGATGTACTCCTCGGGCGTGCCGAGGCCGTAGATGCAGGAGACGGTGGCCACCACGATCACGTCCCGCCGGGTCAGCAGCGCGTTCGTGGCCGAGTGGCGCAGCCGCTCGACCTCCTCGTTGATGGAGGAGTCCTTCTCGATGAAGGTGTCCGTCTGCGGGACGTACGCCTCGGGCTGGTAGTAGTCGTAGTAGGAGACGAAGTACTCGACCGCGTTGTTGGGCAGCAGCTCCCGGAACTCGTTGGCCAGCTGCGCCGCGAGCGTCTTGTTCTGCACCATCACCAGCGTGGGCCGCTGGAGGCGCTCGACGAGCCACGCCGTCGTCGCCGACTTGCCCGTGCCGGTGGCGCCCATCAGGACGACGTCCTTCTCCCCCGCCTCCACGCGCTCGGCGAGCTCGGCGATGGCCTTCGGCTGGTCACCGGAGGGCTGGTAGGGGGAGATGACCTCGAACGGGGCGACGACGCGGTTGATCTTCTGGGCCAGGCTCATGGCAGAACCCTACGTCGCGCCCCGGACACCCCGGCGGTCAGTCCGCCGAGGGCTCAGCCGCGCCGGGGGCGAGGAACCGGTCCCACACCTGGTTCGCCACGGACGCGAGCCGCTCGAGGTCGGCGTCGTTGACGATGACCACGTCCGCGACGGCGCGCCGCTGCTCGTCCGTGGCCTGGGCCGCGATCCGCGCCTCGGCGTCCGCGCGGCTCATGCCGCGGTCCTCCACCATCCGGCGCAGGCGCTCCTCGAGCGGGGCCTCCACCACGATCACGAGGTCGAACGCGTCCGCCTGCCCGGTCTCCACCAGCAGCGGCACGTCCTGGACCACGACGGCGTCCGGCCCGGCCTCGGCGACGATGCGCCGGGCCGCAGCCCGGATCCGGGGGTGCACTATGCGGTTCAGGCGCTGTCGGGCGCCCTCGTCCCCGAAGACGATGCGGGCCATCTCGACGCGGTCGAGCTCACCGTCCGCGGTGACGACGCGGTCCCCGAACTCGTCCTGGACGGCGGCCAGCCCGTCGGTGCCCTTCTCGAGGACCAGCCGGGCGAGGGCGTCCGAGTCCACCAGGAGCGCGCCACGCTCCTGCAGGACACGGGCCACCGCGGACTTGCCGGCGGCGATCCCGCCGGTCAGGCCCACATGGACGCGCGGCCGTTCGGCCACCGGGTCGGTCTCGGTCATACGCGCTCTCCTCGGGCGGCCTCGAGCTGAGGCTGGATCTTGGCCTCCCAGTATGCCCGGACGGCCTCCTGCAGGTCCTCGAGCGAGCCGTCGTTCTCGATCACGGTGTCCGCGATCTCGGCCCGCTCCTCGTCCGCCGCCTCCTCGTCGATGAAGGCCCAGGCCCGCTCGCGGGTCATGTCGTGGGACTCCATGAGCCGGGCGACGCGCACCTCGGCGGGAGCGGAGACGGCCAGCACCTGGTCGAAGTCCTGTCCGGAGCCGGTCTCGGCCAGCAGGGCCAGGTCGACCACCAGCACGGAGTCCTCGCCGATCTCGCGGGCCCGGCGGTTCGCCTCGTCGCGCACCGCCGGGGAGACGATCTCGTACATGCGCGTCCGGGCGGTCGAGCTCTCGGTGGTGAGCCGGTTGAGGGTGCGCGCGTCCAGGGTGCCGTCCGCGCGGACGATGTCCTCGCCGAAGACCGAGCGGAGCTCCTCGAGCACGGGGTTGCCGGGCACGAGGATCTCCCCCATCAGGTCGTCGAACTCCACGACGACGGCGCCCAGCCGCTCGAGCTCCGCGCCGACCTCGGTGCGGCCCGCGGCGATGCCGCCGGTCAGGCCGACGGTGACGAGGGCCTTGGCCGCGTCGATGCGCTGCTGGTGCCACGTCTTCGGGGTGTGCGTGTCGTTCTCCGGCTCGGTGCCGACCTCGAACTCGGGGCGGATCACGAAGTCCGAGACGTCCACGCCGTCCTCGGTGGCGCGGCGGCGGTACTCCTCGACCGGCAGCACCTGCTTCCACTGGCGGGTCCGCATGGGCCGCGCGGCACCCGCGTCCTCGCGCAGGGCCTGCAGCAGCAGTGCGGCCTGCGTGACGGTGATGAGCAGGATGGGCAGGCCGATCACGATGATGACCTCCTGCAGCGCCGCCAGGCCGTTCTCGCCCGCGGTGAGGATGATGGCCGCGCAGACCGCGCCGATGGACACGGCCCAGAACACGGACTGGCGGCGGGGCGCGGCATCCTCGTGGCCATTGGCCATCGCGTCCATCACGAGCGCGCCCGAGTCGATCGAGGTGATGAAGAACAGCGTGATGACCACGAGCGCCACGACCGCGGCCACCGTGTAGAGCGGCGTGCCCTGCAGGTGCTGGAACAGGGCGGCCTGGACGTTGCCGTCGGTGACGATCGTCTGCGTGAGGTCACCGCCCTGGCCCGGCGCCGGCGCGGTGGCGCGGTCCGACTGGAACGCGGAGTAGCCGTAGATGCCCATCCAGATGATGACGAACGCCGTGGGCAGGCCGAGGCCGGCCATGATGAAGGAGCGGATGGTGCGGCCGCGTGAGATGCGGGCGAAGAACATCCCCACGAAGGGCGCCCACGTCACGGTCCAGGCCCAGTAGAAGACGGTCCAGTCACCGGACCACTGGCCCGAGTTGTACGTGTCGTTGTAGGTGGAGAGCACGGGCAGCATGGAGGCGTACTCGCCGATCGCCTGCACGGTGCCGCGGATGACGTCCATGCTGGAGACGGCCCACATCAGGACGTACACGAGCAGGGCGATCGCCAGCAGGATGTTGGCGTAGGACAGCCGCTTGACGCCCTTGTCCATGCCGACCAGCACGGAGGCCGTGCCCACGGCGGTGACGACGGCCAGGATGAGCGCCTGGACCCAGCCGGCCACGGGGGTGCCCAGCACGTAGTTCATGCCCGCGTTGATCTGCAGGGCGCCCAGGCCCACGGACACGCCGAGGCCGAACACGGTGGAGACCACGGCGATGATGTCGATCGTCTTGCCGATGGGGCCGTGGATGCGATCGCCGAGGAGGGGCTGGAAGGCGGAGGACACGCGCGGGGGCAGCTTGCGCTTGTACGTGAAGTAGCCGAAGCACAGGCCCGGGACGAGCAGGATCGCCCACATGTGGATGCCGAAGTGGAAGTTCGCGATCGCCATGGCCTCCGAGGCCGCGCGGTCGGAGAACGGCTCCGTCCCCGCCATGGGCGGGTTGGCGTAGTGGTTCATCGGCTCCGCGATGCCCCAGAACATCAGCACCGCGCCGACGCCGGCGGCGAACATCATGCCGAACCAGGTCAGGCCGGAGTACTCCGGCACCGCGTCGTCGTCGCCGAGCTTGACCCGGCCGTACCGGGTCACGGCGAGGATGAACAGGAACGCCACCAGCAGGGTCAGGCTGAGGGTGTAGATCCAGCCGACGTCGTAGCGCAGCCAGCTCGAGACCACGCCGAAGGCCGCCTGGACCGGGCCAGGGAACAGGCCCATCGCGGCGGTGAAGAGCACGACCGCGGCGGCCGAGCCGAAGAAGATCGCCGGACTCGTGCGGAGCCCCAACGTGTCGTGCAGGCGAGTGAGCGGGGAAGTCATGAGTCTCCCGGGACAGGGTCGTGGGAGGCCCGCGGCGGCACGCGTGCTCGCTCACCGGTGGGCCGGTGCCGGGTGGCACGGTCCCCCACTGTACCGAAGCTCACGTCCGGGCTCGACGGCGTTCGCGTCCACGGCCAGCCCCTAGGGTGGGGACATGCCCGATCCCGCCCCCGCCCCGACCGTGCGCTGCACGGTCCTGCCGGCGTCCGCCCGCGACCCCGACGGCTGGCTGGAACGGGAGGTGGAGATCCGCCGCAGCCGCTTCCTCACCTACCTCGGGCGCGTCGAGGACGAGGCGCAGGCCCGCGAGATGGTCGCCGTCCTGCGGCGCCGGCACCACGACGCGCGGCACGTGTGCAGCGCGTTCGTCCTCGGCCCCGCCCGGGACCGGATGCGCTCCAGCGACGACGGCGAGCCCGCCGGCACCGCCGGCGTCCCCATGCTCGAGGCCCTCCTCCAACGCGAGACCGCGCCGGGCCGGACCGACCTGACGGACGTGTGCGCCGTCGTCGTGCGCTGGTTCGGGGGGATCAAGCTGGGCGCCGGGGGCCTGGTGCGCGCCTACTCGGACTCGGTGTCCGGGGCACTCGACGCCGCCCCGCTGCGCACCCGCTCCCGGCTGGCCCTGCTCGCGGTGGAGGCGCCCCACACCGACGCCGGCCGGTGGGAGAACGAGCTGCGCGCGGCGGGCGTGTCCGTGCTGGAGGCGAGCTACGGCGCCGCGGCGGTCCGCCTGACGGTCGGCGTGCCGGACACCGAGGAGGCCCGCGCGGCGTTCGCGGAGCGGCTCGCGGACGTCACGGCTGGCGCGGGGCATGCGGAACGGATCGGAGAGGACTGGGTGGACCATGAGTGAACCGCTGCCCCGGGGGGTCACCCCCGATGTCGCCCACGGCGGGCTGCCGGACGACCTCACCGCGGGCGTGGACTTCGCGGCGCTGGATCGGTGGCCGCTGCCGCCCGAGCCCGACCGCCAGGCCCACGACGCGGCGGACCTGCTCCTGCTCGACACCCTGGCCGGGTGGATCGCGAGCGGGCACGTCCCCGGCCCGGTGGCCGTCCTGGAGGACCGACACGGCGCCCTGACCCTGCCCCTGCTCACGGCCGGCCACGACGTGCGGGTCCACCAGGACGACGCCTCCGCCGAGCGCTCGCTGGACGCGAACCTCGCCGCGTGGCGCGCCGCCGGTCG
>NZ_RBLN01000109.1:0-237 GCF_003989405.1 Micrococcus sp. HSID17227
CAACTCAGCTGCGCTGAGCGACGGGCGAAGTGCATGGCCGTAGCTTGTCAGCCTTAGCCAGGCATGTCCCGCCCACCACATCTATTTCGTGTATTTGATCTTCTTGATTCTCACGACGCAGCAGTCGCAACTCGCTGCGTACGCTTGTGAATTGGATTCAGTCGTTGCGTTATGCTGTGCTTTCCTCTCCTGCGTTCCATGCGTGATCGGATTTTTGATTATTGTTTTTTTTTTTTT
>NZ_RBLN01000110.1:0-6859 GCF_003989405.1 Micrococcus sp. HSID17227
CTGATCTCCCGGCCGGGGGTGCGCGTCCGGCTGGTCGGGGAGGGGACCCGGCGTCCGGCGCTGGAGGCCCGCAACGCCGAGCTCGGCTCGCCGGCCGAGATCCTCGGACCCGTCCACGGCTCGGCCGTGGCCCAGCAGTACGCGTGGGCGGACACGCTGGTGGTGGCCCTGCGTCCCGACTGGCCGAGCTTCCGGCACACCGTGCCCTCCAAGACCTACGAGGTGCTCGCCGTCGGCCGGCACGTCACGGGCCTGGTGACGGGGGAGGCCGCCCGCACGCTCGAGGCGGCCGGCGGCGCCGAGGTCATCGGCCCGGACGTGGACGACCTGGTGCGGCACCTGACGGCGCTCGCGGACGACCCGCATCGCACCGACGTCGGCGCGGGCGGACGCGACTGGGTGCGCCGCCACGCCGACCTGCCGGCCGTGGCCCGCCGCTACGAGCGACTGCTGCGCCGCGTCGCCGGTCGCTGAGCCCGACGTCGGCCCTGGAGCGGAGACGTGCTCGGTCACGGTACTCGCGGCGCCGTGGGTCGAGTCCGGTCCCTATACTCGACAAGGCATTACAGGTGGCCCGACGTGCGTTGCGGTCTTCCTGTGCGACCGTTTCGACGAATGAGGACCACCGCATGACGACGCAGATCAAGGACGTGGCCGTGATCGGCCTGGGCTACATCGGACTGCCGACGGCTGCCATCCTGGCGGAGAACGGCGTGCGCGTGCACGGCGTGGACGTCTCGGACCGCACGGTGGACGCCGTGAATGCGGGCACGGTGCCCTTCGTGGAGCCGGACCTGGCCGGGTTCGTCGCGCGCGGCGTCGAGAAGGGCCTGCTCAGCGCCTCGACGACGACGCCGGCGGCGGACGCCTACATCGTCGCCGTGCCGACCCCGTTCAAGGACGGGCACTCCCCGGACCTGGGCTACATCGAGGCCGCCGCCCGCGGCCTGGCCCCGCAGCTGACGGGTGACGAGCTCGTCATCCTCGAGTCCACCTCGCCCCCCGGCGCCACCGAGCACATGGCCGAGGTGATCTTCGCCGAGCGTCCTGAGCTGCGCGAGTCCGAGCTGGACTTCGCCCACTGCCCCGAGCGGGTGCTCCCGGGCCGTGTGATGGTCGAGCTCGTGACCAACGACCGGATCGTCGGCGGCTCGACCCGGCGCGCGGCCGAGCGGGCCCGCGACCTCTACCGCACGTTCTGCGAGGGCGAGATCCTGCTGACGGACACCCGCACCGCGGAGATGGCCAAGCTCGTGGAGAACTCCTTCCGCGACGTCAACATCGCCTTCGCCAACGAGCTGTCCGTGATCTGCGCCGAGCAGGGCATCGACGTGTGGGAGCTCATCGAGCTCGCCAACCACCATCCCCGCGTGAACATCCTGCAGCCGGGCCCCGGCGTGGGCGGCCACTGCATCGCCGTGGACCCGTGGTTCATCGTGGACGCCGCCCCGCAGACCGCCCGGCTGATCCGCGCGGCCCGGGAGATCAACGACGGCAAGCCCCAGTGGGTCATCGACCAGGTCAAGGCTGCGGCCTTCGACGTCCAGCAGGCCACCGGCCGCGCTCCGGTCGTCGCAGCCCTCGGCCTGGCCTTCAAGCCGAACATCGACGACCTGCGTGAATCCCCGGCCCTGAACATCGCGGCCGAGCTGGCGGGCCAGTTCTCCGGGTCCGACGTGCTCGTGGTCGAGCCGCACGTGACGGAGCTGCCGGCCGCGCTGCAGGGCAAGGACAACGTGCGCCTGGTCGCGGCCGACGAGGCCCTGGACGCCGCCGACATCGTGGTGCTGCTGGTGGACCACTCCGCCTTCGCCGACCTCGGCGACCGCGTGGCCGACAAGCGCGTGATCGACACGCGCGGCCAGTGGCGCGCAACGCCGGGGTCCTGATCCGTGGGTTCCGCCTCGGCCGTCCCGTGGCGGTCCAACCTCGGCGTGCTCGCGCAGACCGTGGCCGAGCACGCCGTGGACGACCCGATCCTGCTCACGCTGCAGGGCGCCCGGCGGCTGCCTGAACGTCTGAGGGGCACTGCCGCGCGAGGGCTGACGACGTTGGGGACAGCCGCAGGCGGGGTACCGGCCGCGGTGGGTTTTCACATGTTGGGGGCCGCCGAGGACGCTCAGGAACGACTGGCCGCCGCCGACGGGATCCGCTACGCGCCGGCGCGTGCGGACGTGCTCGTGCACCTGTCCGCGTTCGAGGACGCCGCCGCCGTCCTGGAGGCGGTCCCGCCGGCGTCCCGCGGCGCGGCCTGGCACGCTGCGGCCTCACGTCTGGCCCACCACACCGGTGACCTCGACGCCGCCGTGCGGCACGCCCGTGTCCATCGACGGAACCGGGCCCTGGCGCGCCGCATGGCGGGTGAACGCGAGGCGTTGACGGGCGACTGGCCGACCCTGCCGCGCGAAACCGGGTACACACCGCGCCCGGGGCGGGTGCTCCACGTGCTCACCAACTCCCTGCCCCACACCCGCTCCGGATACGCCCAGCGCAGCCACGCGATCCTTCGGGCCCAGGCCGAGGCAGGTCTGCAGGTCAGTGCCGTGACCCGCCCCGGCTACCCCGTGCAGGTGGGTGTGCCGTGGGCGCGTGCGGTGGACGTGGTGGACGGGATCGAGTACCACCGACTGACGCCGTCGCGCCTGGCCCAAGGCCAGGCCGCGCGGGTGCGTCAGCATGCCGCACTGCTGCTCGAGGTGGTCCGCGCCGAACGCCCGGCGCTGCTGCACACCACGACCCACTACGTGAACGCGATGGCTGTCCGCGCCGTGGCCGAGGCCTGCGGGATCCCCTGGGTGTATGAAGTCCGCGGTCGCCTCGCCGACACGTGGGCCGCGACCCGGGGACCCGCGGCGACAGCCTCCCCCCGGTACGCCGCCTTCACGGCCCGTGAGGCCCAGGCCGCCCGCGCTGCGGACGCGGTCGTCACCCTCGGGGAGGGCATGCGGCAGACGCTCGTCAGCGAGGGCGTCGATCCCGAGCGGATCGTGCTGGCCCCCAACGCGGTGGACGCCCGCTTCGAGGCGCCGCCGCCCTCTCGTGCGAAGGCCCGTCAGCACCTCGGCCTGGATCCGGACGGCCGGTACGTGGGCACAGTCTCCTCGATCGTGGACTACGAGGGGCTAGACCTGCTGGTGCGGGCTGTGGCCCGGCTGGCCCCGGAACACCCCCGCCTCCGTCTGCGCATCGTCGGAGACGGGGTCGCCCTGCCCGGCCTGCGCGTGCTCGCTCACCGCCTGGGGATCGCCGACATCTGTGAGTTCCCCGGGCGGGTGGCCCGCGAGGACGCAGTGTGGCACCATTCGGCCCTGGACGTGTTCTGCGTCCCGCGCCGGGACCTCCCCGTCACCCGCGCCGTCACGCCCATGAAGTCTGTGGAAGCCTCGGCGCTCGGCCGCCCCGTGGTGGCCTCCGATCTGCCCGCACTCGCGGAGCTGGTCGAGGATGGGGTCACCGGCGAGTTGTTCCGTGCCGAGGACCTGGACGCGTTCGTGGCGGCCCTCGGCCGTCTGCTCTCCAGGCCAGAGGAGGCCGAGCGACTCGGCCGAGCGGGACGGGACTGGGCGCTGGCCACTCGCACCTGGTCGAGCAACGTCACCCGCTACCGAGACCTGTACACAGCCCTGGGAGTCACCGATGCCTGAAAAGCCGTTGTCACGCCGGGTCGTCAGCGCCGGTGGCCGCATTCTGCGGGCCACCCGGCGACGCGTCGAACCCAATCTGAGCCCGGAGATGCGCCGTCGCCTGTCCCGCGCGGTTCGTGCGATGCCCGACCCCATGGCCGAGCGGGTCCGAGGTGCCGCCCGCATCACCCCGCGCTCCGCCGCCGTCGGAGGCCGAGGCCGAGGCCGCGGGCGTGGACGCGGACGTCCCGCGCTTGTCATGGATCCTCTCGATCTGCTGGTCGAGGTCCCCGCCGCCGGCGTGCAGATGGCCGGCCGTGCGGCCGCCGCTGTGCGGGACGACGCCGGTGCCGCCGCCCGCCTCGACAGGGCCCTGCACGGGTCCCACCCACCGGTCAGCCGGCCGGCCGGGGGCGGCCGCCGTGTGGCCGTGCTCGCCCGTCCGGAGATCGAGGAGGCCCTGATCGATGCCGGCCATGCCGTCGAGCCCCTCGTGCCCGGCACTGCACGCGCCGTGATGGCGCGTGTCGAGGTCGCGGTCCTGGATCTCGAGGGGTTCACCGGTGTGTGGGGCGGCGCCTTGGATGCCGAGGGCGTGGGTTTGGCCCGTGAGGTCATGACCGCCGTCGAGGAGGGTGCCCGTCGGGGTGTGACGACCTGGCTGGCGGCCGGCACCGGGCGACGCAGCCACCTGGGTGCTCCGGCCCTCTTGGCCCATCCCAACATCGAGGCGCTGGACGTGCTGAACCCCGCGCCGCCGATCCACTACACCCAGGACCCCACAGACGCCCCGCGCGGTGTGGCCGATGTGGTTCTTGGGGTCCTGCATGACGCCGAGCCCCACGTCCGCCCCCTTGCCCGAGAGACCCACGCATGAGCACCGACCACCTGACCGCCGTCTCCGAGACCACGGACCGCCCCCGCGTGCCGGTCGTCCTCTTGTACGGGGACGTGGACCTCAACGTCCTGGACGGATCCGCTGTCTGGCTGGGGTCCATGGCCGAGACGTGGGTGGCCGCCGGCGCCGAGGTCCACGTGCAGCTGAAGGCGCTCGAGCGCCGTGACGTCCTGACGTCGGACCTACGGGCTCTCGCTGGTGTGACGTTGCACGAGGCCGACCCCGAGCCGGGCACGGACCAGATGGACCGCCCCCGTGCCGTCGAGGTGCTGGAGGATCTCGCAGAGCGGCTTCACCCGGACATCGTCATGGTGCGCGGCATCCACCTGTGTGCGGAGGTCGCCCGCCGGGGTGCCTTCCCCGGTCGGCTCTGGTCCTACGTGACCGAGTTCGGCTACCCGTCCAGTGGCGCGGCCCCGGCAAAGCTGGACGTCATCCGCTCGATCGCCGCCGCCAGCCGCGTGATACTCGCCCAGACCGAGGACGCCCGCGCCGTTCTGGAGGCTTACGTTCCCGAGGCCGCGGGCCGCACCCTCGTGCTCACCCCGATGATCCCGGACGCCCTCGTGGCCTCGGCCACCCAAGCACGGGCCCACGGTGAGGCAGCGGCGCACTCCGATGCGGGGCGTCCGCTGGAGCTGGTCTACACGGGCAAGTTCGCCCGGAACTGGCGCACCGACCTGATGCCCGCCCTCGTGTCGGCCCTCGCCGGGCACGGCGTCCCGGCGCGCCTGACGATGGTGGGTGACAAGGTCCATAGGGAGAAGTCGGACCCCACGTTCTTCGGCCGCATGACGGAGCTGATGCAGACCCCGGACCCGGCGGTGACCTGGACCGGTGGCGTTCCCCGCAGTGCAGCCCTCGACCATACCGCCCGGGCGGACATGGCCCTGAGCTGGAGGTCGCCTGCCCTGGACGTGAGCCTCGAGTTGTCCACCAAGGTCCTCGAGTCCTGCGCCCTCGGTGTGCCTCCGGTCCTCAACCGGACCGCGGCGCACGAACGGCTGCTCGGGGTGGACTGGCCCCTGTTCGTGGAGCCGCATACGGACTCCGTCGAAGGCGTCGCGCAGCTGTTGGCCACGGCCCGCCCGCATCTGGGGGCGCTGGCCGAGCGTGCCGTGGCGGCCGCGGCCCCCTATCGGGTCTCCGCCCGGGCCGAGGTGCTGCGTGGGTATGTGGAGCGGGTGGTGCCCGGATTCTCCCCGCAGGCTCTGCCGGCGTTGCGGTCTGCCGAGACGACAGGCAGGAACCCTGCCTCCCCGGGCCGTCCGCTGCGGGTCGTGGTGGCCGGCCACGACCTGAAGTTCGCGGGCGAGCTGCTGGACATGCTGCGCACCCATCCCGGGGTCGAACTGCGGATCGATAGGTGGGCGGGCCTGCACCGGCACGATGCGTCCGTCTCCCGCGAGCACGTTGAGTGGGCGGACGTGGTGCTGTGCGAATGGGCGGGGCCCAATGCGGTGTGGTACGCCCGCCACAAGCGCCCCGGTCAGAAGCTCGTCGTCCGACTCCACATGTTCGAGCTGCGCGGTGCGTGGCTGAGTGACCTCGACCTGGATGCGGTGGACACACTCATCACCGTCTCGGACCATTACCGGGATCTCACGGTGGAGGCACTCGGTGCGGACCCGGGGCGCGTGCGGGTCATCCCCAACGCAGTGTCCGTGGCGGACCTGGCCCGGGAACCCGTGGCAGGCGCCGAGTTCCGCCTGGGGCTGGTCGGCATCGTTCCGCTGCGCAAGCGCCTGGATCGCGCCCTGGACCTGCTGCGCGTGCTGCGCGCCGCAGACGACCGGTTCACCCTGCACGTGCGTGGCCGCATGCCGTGGGAGTACCGCCACGAGTGGCAGGATCCCCTCCAGCGGGAGGGGTACCTGGATCTCTTCGCGAAGTTGGGCGGGGATCCGCTGCACCGGGCGGTGGCGTTCGAACCGTTCGGCGCGGACATGGGCACGTGGTTGCGGCGCATGGGATGGGTGCTCTCACCCAGCTCGGTGGAGAGCTTCCACCTCGCGCCCGCCGAGGGGATGGCGGCCGGATCGCTCCCGGTGATCTGGGACCGCCCGGGTGCGGACGGCGTCTTCGGCGCCGACCTCGTCCACGCGGACACTGAGGCCGCCGCCCGCTGGATCCTGGAGCTCACACAGGACGAGGCACGACGGCAGGAGTGGTCCGCGCACATGCGGGAACGCGTGCTCGCGTTCGACGAGCGCACCGTGGCCCGTGCCTGGGCGGAGGCCCTGGGCCTGGACTGAGGGTCAGGGCCGGCGCGGGGCGCGCGTGCCGAGCACGACGTCGGCCAGGGCGGGCAGGACGAGCTCGGCGGCGTAGGTCCGGG
>NZ_RBLN01000111.1:0-7096 GCF_003989405.1 Micrococcus sp. HSID17227
CGGCCTTCTTCTGCTGGTCCGGGCCCTTGAAGCCGAACGCGGACACGTAGGCGCGCGAGGGCATCTCGACGTTGCCGACCTTGATGTAGTCCAGGCCGTCCGAGACGACCTCCCACAGCGACTTCTCAGATCTGAGACGACGACGGCGCAGCCCGGGAACTCGAGCAGCGCGTTCTCGAGGGAGGTCAGGGTCTCCACGTCGAGGTCGTTGGTGGGCTCGTCGAGGAGCAGCAGGTTGCCGCCCTCCTTGAGGGTCAGGGCCAGGTTCAGGCGGTTGCGCTCACCGCCGGAGAGCACGCCGGCCTTCTTCTGCTGGTCCGGGCCCTTGAAGCCGAACGCGGACACGTAGGCGCGCGAGGGCATCTCGACGTTGCCGACCTTGATGTAGTCCAGGCCGTCCGAGACGACCTCCCACAGCGACTTCTCGGGGTCGATGTTGGAGCGAGACTGGTCCACGTACGAGATCTTCACGGTCTCGCCGATCTTCAGCTCACCGCCGTCCAGGGGCTCGAGGCCGACGATGGTCTTGAACAGGGTGGTCTTGCCGACGCCGTTCGGGCCGATCACGCCGACGATGCCGTTGCGGGGCAGGGAGAAGGACAGGCCGTCGATGAGGACGCGGTCCCCGAAGCCCTTCTTCAGGTCCTTGGCCTCGATCACGACGGTGCCCAGCCGCGGGCCCGGCGGGATCTGGATCTCCTCGAAGTCCAGCTTGCGGGTCTTCTCGGCCTCGGCCGCCATCTCCTCGTAGCGGGCCAGGCGGGCCTTGGACTTCGCCTGGCGGCCCTTCGTGTTGGAGCGGACCCAGTCGAGCTCCTCGGCCAGGCGCTTGGCGAGCTTGGCGTCCTTCTTGCCCTGCACCTCGAGGCGGGCACGCTTGGTCTCCAGGTAGGTGGAGTAGTTGCCCTCGTACGGGTAGAGGCGGCCGCGGTCGACCTCCGCGATCCACTCCGCGACGTGGTCGAGGAAGTACCGGTCGTGGGTGACGGCGATGACGGCGCCCGGGTAGGAGGCCAGGTGCTGCTCGAGCCACAGCACGGACTCGGCGTCCAGGTGGTTGGTGGGCTCGTCGAGCAGGAGCAGGTCGGGCTTCTCCAGCAGCAGCTTGCACAGTGCGACGCGCCGCTTCTCGCCGCCGGAGAGGTTCGTGACCGGCTCGTCCCCCGGGGGCGTGCGCAGGGCGTCCATCGCCTGCTCGAGCTGGGAGTCGATGTCCCACGCGTCCGCGGCGTCGATGGCGGACTGCAGCTCGCCCATCTCCTCCATGAGGGCGTCGAAGTCCGCGTCCGGGTTCGCCATCTCCTCGGAGATCTGGTTGTAGCGCTGGATCTTGCCGTAGATCTCGCCGACGCCCTCCTGGACGTTCTCCAGCACGGTCTTGGACTCGTCCAGCTTGGGCTCCTGCATCAGGATGCCCACCGAGTAGCCGGGAGAGAGCCGCGCCTCGCCGTTCGAGGGCTCGTCCAGCCCGGCCATGATCTTCAGGATCGTCGACTTGCCGGCGCCGTTGGGGCCGACCATGCCGATCTTCGCCCCGGGGTAGAACGACATGGTGACGTCGTCCAGGATCAGTTTGTCGCCCACCTTCTTGCGGGCCTTGACCATCGTGTAGATGAATTCCGCCATGCGGCCCAGGCTAGTCGGTGGCCGCGGGATTCCACTCATCGTGCCGATCCCGCGACCACCGAGCCCGCTCCCCCTCCGTGCTCCGTGCCGCTTCGTGGTCAGGCGACGCCGGCCGCCGCCGGCTCGCGCTCGGGGGCGCCCGCGTCCGACTCGTCCGGGCCGGGCGAGGCCGGGGCGTCGCCACCCTGGGCCCCGTCCGGCAGGCCCGCGCTGAGCCCGTCGCCGACCGCGCCGGCCCGCCCGCCCGACGCGGCGTCGTCGCGCGGGGCCGACTCGGGGCGCGGCACGGCCGCGCGCTGGCTGCGCTGGAACGCCGCCGAGCCGAAGCCCAGGTCCAGCCCGACGGCGTCCGCCACCACGTCCACGGACGTGCCGGAGCGCTCACCCGAGGACCAGTCGCGGACCCGGAGTCGACCGGTGACGATCACGGGGTTGCCCTTCTTCACGGACTGGGCGGTGTTCGAGCCGAGCTGGCCGAACGCCGAGATGCTGTACCAGTTGGTGTGGGCGTCCACCCACTCGGCGGTCTCGCGGTCGAAGCGCCGCTCGGTGGTGGCCAGGCGGAAGCCGGTCACGGCGGCCCCCGATGCGGTGTGGCGGGTGGCGGGGTCCGTGGCCACGAAGCCGCGCACGGTGATGAGGTCCTGCATGGTGTGCCTCCTGGGCTGGGCCCCGGTGGGCGCCGGGGCGGGTCGTCGGCGCATCGGCTGATCCGCCATGGCCAGACAACCCCACCGCGGGGCACCCCGGCAGGATCGGGGCCGGTCTGGGGACGCGCGGAGGTCCCCGGGCGACTGTGCAGGAGCCGACGGCGCCGCGGCCGGCGGCCGTTAGACTGACACGGCCCAGCCCCAGTAGCTCAGCTGGACAGAGCAGCGGCCTTCTAATCCGCCGGTCGGGGGTTCGAATCCCTCCTGGGGCACCCAGACCAGGGGCGGAGCCGTCCGAGCACGCCCGACGACCGCCCGAAGGAGACCGTCCTGGACCGTCTGCGCTCCTGGCTCCGCGCCCCGCGACCCGCCGTCCCCGAGGTCCGTGTGACCCGTCGCGAGGGCGTCCAGCTGGCCGCCCTGCTCGTCGCGGCCGCGGCCCTGTACGTGACGCACTCCTTCCTGCGGTACGCCACCTACGAGGCCAAGGGCTACGACCTGGGCATCTTCGACCAGGTGGTGCGGCAGTACGCGCTGTTCAACGCCCCCCTCAGCTCCGTCAAGGGCGTGGACTTCCACATCCTCGGCGATCACTTCCACCCGATCCTCGCGCTGCTGGCCCCCTTCTACTGGGTGTGGCCGGACCCCCGCATGCTCGGCGTGGTCATGGCGCTGGCCCTCGCCGCGTCCGCCGTGCCGGTGTACCTGTTCGCCCGTCGTCGCACGGGACACGGGGTGGCCCTGGCCGCCGTCGCCGCCCTGCTGCTCTCCTGGCCCTTCCAGGCGATGGTGAACTGGGACTTCCACGAGGTCACCCTCGGCGTGCCGATCCTCGCCTGGCTCGTGTGGGCCCTGGACGGGCAGCGGGCGTGGCTCGCCACCGGCCTGGCGGCGCTGCTGCTCACGGTCCGAGAGGACATGGGCGTGACCCTGCTGGCCGTGGCCCTGGTGATGGCGATCCGGCGCTTCTGGCCGCAGGCCGCGGTCACCGCCGTGCTGGGTGTGCTCGGCTACTGGTTCGCCACGTCCGTGGTGATCCCCCACTACTCCCCCACCGGGGCGTTCGGCTACTGGCAGTTCACCGCCCTGGGCCCGGACATGCGCAGTTCGGTCCTGTTCCTGCTGACCCAACCGTGGAACGCCGTCGCGGTGCTGTTCGACCACCCGCTGAAGGTGGCCCTCTGGCTCCTGCACTTCGTCCCGCTGCTGTTCCTGCCGGTCCTGAGCCCGCTGACGCTGATGGCCCTGCCGATCCTGCTCTCGCGGCTGTTCAACGACCGGCTCAACGTGTGGGCCCCCGTCTACCAGTATGACGCGATCCTCGCCCCGCTGCTGCTCATGGCCGCGCTCGAGGCGGCCCACCGGCTGGCCGGACGCCGGGACGCGCTGCGCCGGCTGCCCGCCGTCCTCGTCTCCACGGCGCTGGCCGCCGGTCTGATCGGCACCGCGTTCTTCCCGCAGGTGTACCCGCTGCACCGCACGATCGTCGGCGACATGACGATGACGCAGCACGCCCGCGACCTCGACCACGCGGTCGCGCTGATCCCGGACGGGGTGTGCGTCGAGGCCGCCGACAACGCCGTGCCGCACCTGACGGCCCGCACCTACGTCGGGCTGCACGGGGACATCGGAGACGAACTGGCCACGTGGATGATCGTGGACACCTCGGTGCCCGAGCTCGGCGGCTGGGACCCCCTCACCCCGGAGCAGGCACTGGCCCGCGCCGAGCGGCTCGGCTTCGAGCGGGTCTGGTCCGCGGGCGACGTCGTCGTCCTGCACCACCCGGACCGCGCGGTCTCGCCCACCTGCACGACGTACCTCGAGCACCGCTGAGCCGCGCCCCACGGCGTCGGCGGACCGCCCCGCCGTCAGCGGTCCGCGGACCCGCCGAGCGGCTGCAGGCCGCGTCCGGCCGGGGGCAGGAGCAGTCGGTCAGGTGCACCGGTGAAGACGCCGGCGTGTGGGTCCTCCGCCACCCCCGGGGCGATCTCGGGCGCGCCCTGGTCGAGGGCGGTGCGGCGCACCGGGTCACGGGCGGGGTCCAGGACGTCCTTGACCACCGTGGTCATGAGCCACACGAGGGCGACGATGTGCGCCACGATCCCCGAGGCGTACCAGGCGGTGATCCACCAGGCGCCGCCGGCGAACGCCCCGTCCGAGGTGATGCGGGCCGACTCCATCCACACCCCGCCCCAGTGGTAGACCTCCACGGCCTGCCAGATCCAGAACGCGCGCCACCGCGGCGTCGCGAGGACCACGAGCGGGATCAGCCACATCACGAACTGCGGCGAGTACACCTTCCCCCACAGGATGAAGGACGCCACGATCAGGAAGCACAGCTGGGCCATGCGCGGACGGTGCCGCGCCGCGAGGGCGAGGTAGGCGATCCCCGCGCAGCACACCAGGAACAGGCCGTTCTGGAGCGTCGTGAACGTCTCCCCGGACCAGCCCGTCCAGGCCAGCGCCAGCCAGGTGGAGGAGAAGGAGACCGCGCGGTCCCCCGAGAACGTGTAGAAGCGGGACCACTGGTCGAACGCCGTCAGCATGAACGGGAGGTTCACGGCGAGCCAGGCCGCCGCCCCGGCCACGGCCGCCTTCACGAACCCGGCCCAGCGGCCCGTGCGCAGCGCCAGCACGAAGATCGCGCCGAAGAAGAACAGCGGGTACAGCTTCGTGGCGGTGCCGAGCCCGATGAGCAGGCCCGCGAGGGTCGGACGGCCCGCCGTCCACGCCCACAGGGCCAGGGCGGCGAGCATCACGGCCCACAGGTCCCAGTTGAGCATCGAGGTGAGGATGATCCCCGGGGCCAGGGCCACGAGGAGGGCGTCCCGGGAGCGACCGCGCGCGGTGTACGCGGTCGCGACGACCAGCACGATCCAGCAGAGCACCACGCCGATCGCGTTGACGTCGAAGTAGGTCACGGTGCGCTCGTGCAGGTCGCCGGAGGCGGGCACGAACCACATGGTCACGCCCGCGACCACGGCCAGCAACGCCGGGTACTCCATCCACTGCTCGGGTGGCAGCGGCGTGGAGAAGGGGAAGTGGCCGTCGGAGAGGCCACGCGTGGGGAACAGCTGGGCGAAGTCCGAATAGCACATGTGCGCGTGCACGCCGGGGGCCGCCCAGCCGTTCACGCGGCACCACTGCTTGGTCAGCACGCCGACGGCGGCAGCCACCACGGTCAGGCCGACGAGCAGGCCGACCCAGCGGGCGCTCGGGCGGGTCGGGGCGGGACTGCGGGGGTGGGAGGTCACGGTCTCTCCTGGGGGATGCGGGTGGACGAGGAGGCGGGGTGCGCGGCGGTCGACGGCGGCCCGTCAGGCGGTGCGTCCGGCGGCACGCCCGCCTCCGGAGGCGTCGGCGACGCCGCCGCGGGCCGCGGCTCGACCACCTCCAGGGGAGGACGCCGCCGCCCGGGGAACAGGGGCGCGGTGACGGGATCGCGGTGGATGATCCATCCGATCCCCGCGAGCATCAGGACGAGGGTGAACACGCGGACGGCCAGGACGGGCAGCCACTGCGCCACGGAGAGCTGGTCCACCACGCCGACGCCGGTGAGCAGCAGCACCGCGAGCGCGGTGACCCACCCGAGCCAGCGGGGATGGTCGGCGCCCCACGGCAGCGGGCGGAGGGCGCACGCCAGCAGCGGCAGGACCCAGAGCAGGTACCACGGCTGGATGATCGGGGCGGTGGCGACGGCCACCACGAGCACGGCCGCCGCGCTGAACACCGGGTCCAGGGGCCGGCGGCACAGGGCCAGCCACGCCGTGAAGCCGAGGGCCGACACCGTCATCACGGTGTAGAAGGCCGCGGCCACGTCGCGCGCCCCCAGGGGCGTCACGGCGTCGACGACCGCGCCGAGCAGCAGGCCGAGCAGGCCCACGGGGGCATACGGGAACGCCGCGTCCCCGCTCGTGAGCATGGCCGGGACCCAGCCGAACCAGAGGCCGGAGCCGGCGCCGAGGATCGTGAGGACGGCCAGGGAGATCACCGCCGTCGTGAACCACGGGCCGAGCCGGTCCCGCCGGCGCAGGCGCGGATCAGCCGCGCGGAACCGGGCCCAGCCGGTGGGCAGGAGCAGGGCCACGAAGGGCAGCACCAAAGCTGTCAGAGGCTTGATCGCGACGGACAGGGCGATCAGCACGATCCCCCACAGCGCATGCACGCGGCGGCGGGGCGGGCGGACCATGAGCAGGATGCCCGCGAGCATCAGCCCCGACATCAGCGCGTCATTGTGCGCGCCGGCGATCATGTAGAGCAGGAACAACGGGTTCGCCACGGCCACCCACGTGGCCCACGGCCCGCAGCGGCCCGCGACGGCGGCCAGCCGCGGCACCGCCCACAGGCACAGTGCCAGGCCCGCCAGGGCGAGGAGGCGGAACGCCGTGACGGACAGTTCGATGGTGCCGCCCGTGGCCCGCCACGTCGTCTCGGCGAACAGCAGGAACAGCGGCCCGTAGGGGGACGGGGACTCGGCCCAGATGGAGTCCGCCCCCTGCATGAACCAGCCGGGCAGAGCGGACACGCCCTGGGAGTACGGGTCGAGACCCGACGCGAGGAGCCGGCCCTGCTGGAGGTAGGAGAACACATCGCGGGAGAAGATCGGCAGCGCGAGCATCAGCGGGGCGGACCACCACCAGGCGGCCCGGGCCACCAGCCGGCCGTGCTCCTCCCAGCGGCCCCGCAGCGCGCGGCCCAGCTCGAGCCAGGATCGGACGAGGAGCAGCGAGCCGGCGGCCAGCAGCACGGTGCTGAGCAGCACGCCGGGCAGGTAGACCCGCAGCGGGTTGAGCAGGGTGGTGCCGGAGAACACCGAGTCG
>NZ_RBLN01000112.1:0-7244 GCF_003989405.1 Micrococcus sp. HSID17227
CTGCTGCACGCACAGGTCATCATCGGCGACTGGAAGGACGAGTACAACCACCACCGCCGGCACTCCTCGCTCGGCTACCTAACCCCAGCCGAGTACGCTCGGCAGTGCACCCATCAAATGGAAACCGGCGACTCACAGAACGTCCGGACCGAATGAAGGGGGCGGCTCACTCCTCGCTCGGCTACCTAACCCCAGCCGAGTACGCTCGGCAGTGCACCCATCAAATGGAAACCGACGACTCACAGAACGTCCGGACCGAATGAAGGGGGCGGCTCACACCCACATAGGAGCGGCACGAAACCCGGGACGCTTCAAGGAGACCGTGAACGGGCTCTACAAGGCCGAGCTCATCCACGCCAAGCGGGTGTGGGAGTCGACCGAGGCGGTCGAGCTGGCCACCATGGGGTGGGTGCACTGGTGGAACACCACCCGCCTGCATGAGGCCCTTGGCTATCACACTCCCGCAGAGGTTGAGGCGGCTTACACTCACGATCAGGATTCAGCGCCCGTTGCATCCTGACCTCGGAACGGAACCCAGGGCGCTTCAGTGAGCAGTAGTCCGGGGAGGCCGACGACGCCTGCGCCTGAGGCGTTCCCTTTCACCTCCACGACGGCGCCCGCGCCCTACCGCGCGAGGGTGCGGGCGCCGTTGTGCGACGTGAGGGCTGGGCCACGAGCCTTAATCCGCTGGTCAGCTTCCCGTTCGAAAGAATCACCCTCAGGCATGATGTTGCCGTTTGCCTTCCCATCCCTCTGACACTGCTGAGGCCACCATGACCAATCCGTCCGTCTATCCCCGCGGCTACCGCCCCCGACACGCGGCTGATGGGCCCGATTCGACTCCTGTGGTGGCCCGAAGGCAGGCGGACTGGCGACCGGAGATCCAGGGTTTGCGCGCGGTAGCCGTCCTTCTGGTGGTGGTGTTCCACATCTTCACGGACAGGGTGTCGGGCGGCGTCGACATCTTCCTGTTCATCTCGGCTTTCTTCCTGACAGGCTCCTTCACCCGCAAGATGGAGGCTGGAAGGCCCCTCGCGGTGGGGCGCTACTGGCTTCACGTCTTCACGCGCCTCATGCCCATGGCGGTGCTGACGATCTTGCTTACCTTGGTTGCCGTTGCCACGGTGTATCCGCTGGCCGACCGTGCTTCGTGGCGGACGGAGGCGCTGGCGTCGGCCCTCTACGTGGAAAACTGGGCCCTGGCGTTCAATGCCGTCGACTACTACGCCGCCGACAACACCTCGCTGTCCCCCTTCCAGCATTTCTGGTCGCTGTCGGTCCAGGGGCAGGTGTTCATCCTGTGGCCGCTCCTCTTCCTTGTCTCAGCCCTGGTGGCCCGCCGCACCGGGGCGCGGCCCCGAGCCGTCCTCACGACTGCGTTCGCCTCGGTGTTCGTCGTGTCCCTGCTGTGGTCGGTGACCCAGACCTCCCAGAACCAGGCGTTCACGTACTTCGACACTCGGGCTCGCCTATGGGAGTTCGCCCTCGGTTCCCTCCTGGCGCTCGTCCTTCCATTCATTCACCTGGGACGGCGCACACGGGTGTTCCTCGGCTGGGCAGGGCTCGCGAGCATGATCGCCGTCGGCGTCGTGGTGGACGTCCAGGGCGCCTTCCCCGGCTGGATCGCGCTGTGGCCGCTGATGTCGGCCACTGCTGTGATCGTCGCGGGCACCAGCGGCTCCCATTTCGGTGTGGACCGGGTACTGGCTTCCCGCCCGCTCACCCGCTTGGGTGACTCCGCCTACGCTCTCTACCTCATTCACTGGCCGCTGCTCATCACCTATTCCGTCCTCACGGGGTCACAGAAACCCGGCGCGGCCGCAGGCGTCGTTCTCGTCGTCGTCTCCCTCGGCGCGGCCCTCCTCCTCTCGGTGCGCGTGGAGCGTCCGCTACGAGCGTGGGGCTGGCCCCAGACGGCCGCCTGGCGGTCCGCCGTCGTACTGGGGACCTGCGCCGCTCTCGTTGTGGCGCCGGTGACCCTGTGGCGCGGCGCCGAGGCAGCGGAGTCCGCACGAGTCCTCGAGGCGGCCGACCGGAACAACCCGGGCGCCGCCGTCCTGCGCCCCGACTACGAGCCAGCTGGAGACCCCGGTGCCCCCGTTCTGCCCGTGGTGGAGGGACGGTACCCCTTCCCCGAGTACCCCGAGGAGTGCGACCCCGCCCTGGAAGCACAGTTGACCGAGGTCGGAGCCGAGTCGTGCCATGTCCTCGTCCCACAAGCAGATCCGGCCGGCGTCGTGCTGATGGCCGGCAACAGCCACGTGATGCAGTGGTCCCCCGCTCTCCGGCGCCTCGGTGAGGAAAGACGGCTGGAGGTCGTCAGCTATACGCGGGGCAGCTGCCTGGTAGCGCCGATGGAGGAGCAGGTGGACGACTCCCCGAAGTGCCCGGACTTCCTCGCGGACCTCAACCTGGTCGTGGAGCATGTACGCCCGGACGTCGTCTTCATGCAGGGCACACGCAGCACCTATGAGGACGAGGAGATGCTCACCCCGGGGATGGTCGGGCGGATGGAGGAGATTGCGGGGACGGGTGCCCATGTCCTCGCACTCCGGGACAACCCCCGGTTCGCGGCCGGATCACCCACAACCTGCGGAAGGACACACGGGATCGATGCGGCGACATGCCGCTGGACGCATACCGTGCTCGATCCGAACACCAGCCCCCTGACCGGACTGGCCGATGCTCATCCCCGCATCGCGCAGGTGCAGCTGAACGACATGATCTGCCCGGGCCGTCAGTGCCAGCCCACGGTGGGCAACGTCCATGTGTACTGGGACGACAACCACCTCACCCCAACGTATGTAGAGACTCTTGCTCCCGTCTTCATCGAGCGTGCGCTGGCGGCCCTGGAGCATGACGGCATGCGTCTAGGACGCTGAGGCTCTCTCGAGCGCGCTGATCAAGGGATGGGAATGGTGCGGGTGTTGATGACACCCTCAGTCCGTTCCCGCTCCTCTATCGGCCTCGAAGAGGTGGGCAGCATGCGGAGCAGAACTACGGCGCCGGGCGCGCCCAGGGCGTGTCTGACACCAGCTTCAACCATGTGACCCCAGTGGTCAGGCGCTCGGCGGGCCGGTAGATGATCGTGCACTCGTCATACCTGGCCACCCGTCCGCGCGACTGCTGCAGGGGCGCATACTGACGTTCGATGACATTGCGGCCCCTACAGGCGACTGCGTCGAAGCCGACGGGGCACCCGCTGCTGCAGCCACGACGCCTGCGGTGGCCCTGATGGTCAGCTCACACGGGGATGACCGCCGCGGCTGCCCAAGCAGTGGAGTCGGCATCGGTCAATCCCCTGCCTGGCTCAGGCGATCAAGCTGGCCAATGGCATTCCTGCCCCCGCGTCGAGCTGATGGATCTTCGTGCTCAACCTGCCACGTGAGCGTCCGATACCGCGACCGGCAGGTTCATCCCGCAGATTCCCGTAGTTCGATCCATCCCCTGCATGGCGGGCAATGTCCGTGGCGTGCTGATGAGCGTGGGCGATCGCGGAGTCCAGTCCGGACCGATCCATCGATGAGGCCCTGGGCGTCGCTGGCGGCCGCCAATGTTGCTAGCACCTCATGCCAGGTGCCCGCAGCTGCCATCCGCCAGCACCAGGTCAGCGCGGTCTGCCAGGGCCCGTAGACCTCGGGCATATCCCGCTACGGAATCTCGTGCCGATGCGGGTAGATGGTCGCCTCGATCATCGCCCGGACATCGGCGAACGGCCGGCCCTGCCGGCTGGCCCGGGCCGGGCCGGGCCAGGCCGGGTGCATCGAAGTGGTCGGCGGCTCCCCATGGGCGTCGGAGAGCGCCTGGATACGAGAGATGCGATCCAGGGCGTCAGCTGGCCCCTGGATTCATTGCCAGACACATTCGAGGCTCCGTCGTCCTCCAGGCACGAAGAAGCCCCCGCACCGATCTGGTCGGTGCAGGGGCCTCTGCTCGGCTCCCCCGGTTGGATTCGAACCAACAACCCTTCGATTATTACTGAAGTTGAACAGGCTCTGTAGTGGGTCACCGAACACCGCAGTGGGGACCGTCATGGCCAGGGCGAGCACCAGCTCGTGTTGATCGACAAGACAGTCCTGATACTCGTCGATGAACAGGTGGGTATAGCTGACTTTGAGCATCTTCCCCACTGCCCTGCTGGTGGCTGTCCGCGCCGCTGCGCGATGGTATTCGGCAGACTTGCTCCAGTCGGGACCACCGGACACGTCGAGCCCCGCGAGACTCGGGAAGTGGGCAATCAGGTCATACGACCATGAATCGATTGTGCGCACGACGACTTGGTCGCTGGCAACGCCAAACTTTTTCATGCGGCGGCGAAGGGCGTCCACACCAGCATGCGTATGCGTCAACACGAGGCATGTCCCGCCTTGCTGGGTAGCTTTTGCCACACTGGCCGCGATCAGCTCGGTCTTCCCAGCACCGGCGGGAAGAGCCACCGAACAGGGTAGTGCCCTGAGTACAACTTCGACTGCTTTCGAGATGGGAGGGTCCTCAACCATCGAAGGACCCCTCCGAAGACTCCGCTGGCGGCTCGGATTCCGCGGCGTAAGCGAAGGTCTGCAGATCGTCGATCACCTTCATCAAGTGGGTGCTGTCCAAATCAGCCCAGTGCCTGATGACGACCTCGGCAAGTTCTTCGCCTCTATCTTCGCGCTTGAACCACTCCTTATCCCTGGCAGTCGCCGCGGCCGCGATGGCACCGCGGATCTCGGTTTCATTGACACCGGCCTGTGCCTGCCATGAAGCGAAGTCGGTTCCAGTCAGCTGATCGTTGTTCAGACTTGCGCCGACATTAGCTCGAATGGAATGCTCACCCCTGATCTCTACGGCTAGGTCAACGAGTGCCTGCAGCCCCTTGGCGCCGAGAGTCTGAATGATCTCATCTTCGATCGCATTGCCCGGACCCCAGCGGTATACGCTTACGCCGGAGTCCATTGCCTGCCTCACCGATTTGTCAATAGCGCGGTCGTCATTATCCACTAGCAGGCAGGCTGGGTAGCCGAGCTGCTGGAAGTGCTGGGCTCGCTTGGTCGACTGGGTCCCTCCCCCTCCATTCACCAACACGACGCCAAGCGAAGCAGCACCAGGCTGCTCAGCGGCGATCCGCTGGGCGTCCCAGTGACGAAGCAGGCCGCGCAGGAAACCCACCTCGGTCGCACCCTCTCCGACAAGTACGCGACGGCCAAGGAGCGCCTCTGGGGCAATACGGAACGTGCCCTGCACGTTGTCGAGGTCTTCAGGAACCGGCTGGCAGGTGGTCACGCCAGTTCCATCCGCGCGGACTACGACGAGATCGACGGCGCTCAGCGTCTTCACCGCGATGGGAGAGTGGGTGGTCATAATGACTTGCAGGTTGCCCCCTTCAGTTCGCTTCTTGAGGTGGTGGAGGACTTGCGCCAGTCGGTGCGGCTCGAGCCCGTGTTCGACCTCGTCGATGGCAATGATCGAGCCGTCGTCCATCGCCTGATCCTGGATCGACAAGCTTGTTAGCCGGCGCGTGCCGAGCCCGAGGCTCGACAGAGGCACGTCACCGTCATGAAGCATCAGCGAATGTGTGGAGGTGGCCGAGCCTGGCTCGAGACCAGGCCGCAGCTCATCAAATTTCCCTGCACCGAAGTTCCCGGCCGACCGCTGAACTTTGGAAGCTGCATCATGTAGGGCGCTCGACTGGGCGTCGAAGACTGCTCTCCGCGCTTCACGGTGGGCATCGAGAACGACAGACGAAGCCCCATCGCTACCATCGGTCAGGCCAGACAGGGCCGATCCGCGCGCCCAGCGAAGGTGGAGGTCGGCCCGTTCACCCAGGCGGAAGAAGCCGAGCTGGCGACGTTGGCTGGCGGAAATCGGGCGGGCGTCTTCAGAGTCGGGGCGCACGACCTCCCACGTCGGATCGAGTTCTGGGGTCACGGTCAGCCTGACGACGAGGCACTCATCGGCCTCCTCGACAGGGTCGTGGACGAGAGTGCCGCCCGGCAGGATGCCTGAGCGGTCTTTGCCAAGCTGGCTCTCCTTGACGAGATTGTCCGGGAGGTTCGTGATCGTTGCCTCGATGACGATGTTCTTGGTTAGGTCAAGGTCGAAGAAATCGGCATCCGTGAACTGCGGGCTGTAGTTCGGGCTGAGTACCAGCCCGATCGCGTCCAACAATGTGGTCTTGGTGCTGTCGCCAGCTCCCACCAAACTGATCAATCGCTGGTGGATCGCCCAGTTCGCGGATTCAATGCCACGGAAGTGCTCAATCCGGAGTCGGCGGAGCATCATGGGGTCACCTCGCTGTTAGATCCGATACGGCCCTGATAGCAAGTATGCTCGCGCCGTTGTCCCGAACCACTCCGGGGCAACCGCGGAACACAACGCTCGTCGGCCGCGCGTGCCATCACTCAGCCCAAGACGCTCGATCCCCGTACAAGGCCCCACCCGCGTGCTGACGCAGAAACCCCGGAGACGTAGGCGGCCGAGGATAAGGCTCAGTCTTAGGCTGGCCGGCGCAACGAGGTGTATAGGGTCTGCCGGCTCACACCGAACGCGCGCGCCACCTCGGCCTTCGGGATCCCCATGTCGATCATCACGCGCGCCTGCTCCACGTCGGTGTCCGAAAGCTTCGGGGCCTGCACGTACTTGCCGCGGGCCTTGGCCAGGGCGATGCCTTCGGCCTGACGCTCCTTGATCCGCCGGCGCTCGAACTCAGCGAACGCCGCCAGGATGCCCAGCATCAGCCCGTCCACCGGAGAGGTGCCGGACTTGTCCACGGTGATCCGCTCGGACACGAACTGCACCGCACACCCCTTGCCGGTGAGCTCGTCCACGATCGCGTACAGGTCCCGCGTGTCCCGGCCGAGCCGATCCATCGAGGCGACCTTCACCAGGTCCCCCTCCCGCACGTAGGCCATCAGCTCCGCCAACCCCGTGCGCTTGGCCCTCGAGCTGCCGCTGATCTTGTCCTGGAAGATCCGGTCGCGCTCCCCCACCGCCTCGAGCTGACGATCCAGGTTCTGCTCCGCTGAGCTCACCCGCACGTAGGCCACAGTCTGTCCAACCACGTTTAAGACCCTCCGACGCTTGTGTCCAACGGGCCCGATTGGGACCGTCTCTGACGTGATGGTCTCGTGACCGGGCAGGGTGTGTAAAGGGGTATACCCGGCTTGACGCCGGGATGGGGCAATGAACACCCAGCTGGATTGTGAGGCATCCCTCTGTCGGAGCGTTGACGTTTACTTTACTAACCTGTTAGTATAGTTTCGTTG
>NZ_RBLN01000113.1:0-7005 GCF_003989405.1 Micrococcus sp. HSID17227
CGACGTCGCCGCGCTGCTGCGCGCCACCCTGCGCGACGTCGGCATGGCCGGCGCGGTGCGAGGCGGGCGATGAGCGCGGAGTCCTCACCGCTGTCCGCGGCGGCCGTCGACCCGGAGGAGCGCCGGCTCGAGGTCGCGCTGCGCCCCAAGCACCTGGACGAGTTCGTGGGCCAGATGCGCGTGCGCGAGCAGCTGGACCTCATGCTCGCCTCCGCCCGGCTGCGGGACCGCGCCGCGGACCACGTCCTGCTCTCCGGCCCGCCCGGGCTCGGCAAGACCACGCTGGCGATGATCGTGGCCGCGGAGATGAACGCCCCCCTGCGGCTGTCCTCCGGCCCCGCGATCCAGCACGCGGGCGACCTCGCGGCCATCCTGTCCTCGCTCACCGAGGGCGAGGTGCTCTTCCTCGACGAGATCCACCGGATGTCCCGCCCGGCCGAGGAGATGCTCTACATGGCCATGGAGGACTTCCGCGTGGACATCGTGGTGGGCAAGGGCGCCGGCGCCACCTCGATCCCGCTCGAGCTGCCGCCCTTCACGCTCGTGGGCGCCACCACGCGGGCCGGCCTCCTGCCGGGGCCGCTGCGCGACCGCTTCGGCTTCACGGGCCACCTGGACTTCTACACCGAGGAGGAGCTCGAGCGCGTCCTGCGCCGCTCCGCCCTGCTGCTGGACATGCGGCTGGCCACGGAGGGGTACCGGCAGATCGCCCGGCGCTCGCGCGGCACCCCGCGCATCGCCAACCGGCTGCTGCGCCGGGTGCGGGACTGGGCGCTCGTGAAGGGGCTGGCCGAGGTCGGCCCGCACGACGCCGCCGCCGCCCTGGACATGTACGACGTCGACGGGCGGGGCCTGGACCGGCTCGACCGGTCCGTGCTCACCGCCCTGTGCACCACGTTCGGCGGCGGGCCCGTGGGGCTCAGCACGCTGGCCACCGCCGTGGGGGAGGAGGCCGAGACCGTGGAGACCGTGGCCGAGCCCTTCCTCATCCGCGAGGGCATGGTGGCGCGCACCCCCCGTGGCCGCGTCGCGCTGCCGGGGGCCTGGGAGCACCTGGGCCTCGCCGCTCCAGAGGCCACGCCGGGGCCGTGACGCCCAGGGCGGGCCCCTACACTGGACAGGCCCGCCCACCCCGAGCATCAGGAGTCCCCCATGCCCGTCGCCACCGCCGCGACCCTGCCCGTGATCGCCCAGCAGGCCCAGGGAGGCGGTGGCAGCTTGCTCATGCTCTTCGCCTTCGCCCTGCTCGCGGTGATGCTCTTCCTCTCCTTCCGCAAGGGCAAGAAGATGCAGCAGCAGCAGGCGCAGATGCGCAGCACCCTCGCCCCGGGCGTCGAGGTCATGACCGGCGCCGGCATCTTCGGCACCGTCGTGGCCGTGGACGCCGAGGCCCAGCGGGTGACGCTGGAGACCGCCCCGGGCACGCGCATGGACGTGCACCTGCAGGGCATCACCACCGTCGTGGAGCCCGAGACGGCCGCCGCGGCCGCCGCGCCCACCACGGACCCGTCGCGTCGGGATGACGCCCCCGGCACCGAGTACCGCGCCGACGACGCCGACCCGCGTCCGCGCCGCGACGACCTGGCCTGAGGCCCACCCACCCCTGCACACGCGGCCCCGCCTGGCGGGGCCGCTCGAATGTGACGGAAGCACCTGAGCAATGGCGAAGAGAACACCCACCGGCTCCGCCGGGCGCACCCTGGCCTGGCTGGCCGCCCTCCTCGTGGTCCTGGCCGCGATCCTCGGCGGGGGCGTGGCCTCCGGCGCGGCCTCCTGGGCTCCCAAGCTCGCCCTCGACCTCGAGGGCGGCACGCAGATGGTGCTGGCCCCCCAGACCTCGACGGGCGAGTCCGTCACCCCCGAGCAGCTGGACCAGGCCGTGGAGATCATCCGCCAGCGTGTGGACGGCTCCGGCGTGGCCGAGGCGGAGGTCGCCACGCAGGGCTCCCAGAACGTGGTCGTCTCCCTGCCCGGGGTCCCGGACGAGGAGACCCGCCGCCTGATCCAGGCGTCCGCGGACATGCAGTTCCGCCCCGTGCTGCAGTCCGGCCCAGGGGAGGCCACCCCCGAGGACCAGCGCCTGCCAGAAGACCAGCTGCCGAAGCCCGACGGGGAGCCGGCGGACGCCTACGACCCGAACTGGGTCACCCCGGCCCTGCTGGCCGAGTTCCAGGCCACGGACTGCACCGCCCCGCGGGACCCGGCCGCGCCCCCGCCGCCGTCCGACCGGGCGATCGTCGCCTGCCAGCCCTCCGAGGAGCTCGCCGACGGCGCCGTCACGCCGGCCCAGAAGTACATCCTGGGCCCCGTGGTCATCCCGGGCACCCAGATCAAGGGCGCGTCCAACGGCATGGCCCAGGCCCAGGGCGGCGTCTCCACCAACCAGTGGGTCGTCAACATCGAGTTCGACGAGGAGGGCACCAAGGCCTTCACGGAGGTCACCCAGAAGCTCACCCCGTACCCCGAGGGCGACCCGCGCAAGCAGTTCGCGATCCTGCTGGACGGGGACGTGATCTCCGCGCCGCAGTCCAACGTGGTCATCACCAACGGCAGCGCGCAGATCAGCGGCCCCACCCTGAACGAGCAGACGACGGCGCAGTTGGCCGAGCAGCTCAACTACGGCTCCCTGCCGATCTCCTTCTCGATCGAGTCCGAGCAGCAGATCTCCGCCACGCTCGGCCGGGACCAGCTCTTCTGGGGCCTGATCGCCGGCCTGATCGGCCTCGGCCTCGTGGCCGTGTACCAGTTCTTCCAGTATCGGGCCCTGGGCCTGCTGACCTTCGCCTCGATCATCGTGGCGGGCGTGCTGACGTGGCTGACCATCGCGATCCTGGGCTGGACGGACAACTACCGCCTGTCCCTCGCGGGCATCGCCGGGCTCATCGTGGCGATCGGTCTGACGGCGGACTCGTTCATCGTCTACTTCGAACGCATCAAGGACGAGCTGCGCGCGGGCCACACCGTGCCCGTCGCCGTGCACGAGGGCTGGAAGCGCGCCCGGCGGACGATCACCGCGTCCAAGGCCGTGAACCTGCTGGCCGCCGTCGTGCTGTACTTCGTGGCCGTCGGCAACGTGCGCGGCTTCGCGTTCACCCTCGGCCTCACCGCGATCGCCGACCTGATCGTGGTGTTCCTGTTCACCCACCCGCTCATGGTGCTGTTGGCCCAGACCCGCTTCGTGGGCGAGGGACACCCGATGTCCGGACTGGACCCGTCGCTGCTGGGCGGGCCGTCCCTGTATCAGGGCGCCGGCCGCTTCCGCGAGCCTGCCACCGCGCTCCCGGCGGACGCCGCCGGCGAGTCCCCCGGCGCCGGCGGCGCGGAGGCCGCCGAGGCCCCGCGGCCGCTCGTGGCGACGGGCGCCCCCCGCGCGGGCTCGTCCGCCCGGGGCGGCCGCCGCTCGCGCACCGCGCCGCCCATGACGATCGCCGAGCGACGCCGCGCCGAGCGCCGTCGCCAGGAGGAGGACCAGTGAACCACTTCGCCGACTGGGGCAACGCCCTCTACTCGGGCCGCACCTCCTACCCGTTCATCCAGCGCTGGCGGCGGTGGTTCGCCCTCGCCGCCCTGCTGCTCGTCCTCGCCGGCGGCCTGACCGCCCTGCGGGGCGGCTACAACCTCGGCATCGAGTTCCGGGGCGGCTCCGAGTTCACCGTCTCGCAGACGGCCTCCACCGACATGGCCGCGGGCGAGCGCGCCGTGACCGACGTGCTGGCCGACGGCCACGCCACCGTCACGAACGTCGCCCCGGGCACCGTGCGCGTCCAGACCGAGCAGCTCGACGACGCCCAGACCCGAGCCGTGGCCGCGAACCTGCAGGAGGCCTACGGCGTCGGCCAGGACCAGGTGACCTCGACCTTCGTGGGGCCGACGTGGGGCGCCGCCGTGTCGCAGCAGGCCCTGATCGGCCTGGTGATCTTCGTGGTGCTCGTGACCCTGTTCATGGCCGTGTACTTCCGCACCTGGAAGATGTCCCTGGCCGCCGTGCTCGGCATGCTCTACGTGGTCGCGCTGACCGCCGGCATCTACGGCGCCACCGGCTTCGAGATCACGCCGTCGGCCATCATCGGCTTCCTCACGATCCTGTCCTACGCGCTCTACGACACCGTGGTGGTCTTCGACAAGATCCGCGAGAACACGATCGGGTCCGAGGAGGACCCGGAGCGCACCTTCGTCGAGAACGTGAACCTCGCGGTGAACCAGACGCTCGTCCGGTCCATCACGACCTCCGTCGTCGGCATCCTGCCGGTGGGCTCGATCCTGTTCATCGGCGCGGGGCTGCTCGGTGCCGGCACGCTGCGGGACATCGCGCTCGCCCTGTTCGTGGGCATCATCGTGGGCACCCTGTCCACCCTGTTCCTCCAGGCGCCGCTGTACGCCCTGCTGCGCCGCAACGACGCGGACGTGCGCGACCACGACGCCCGGGCCGCGGCCCGGGCCACCCGGGAGCGTGGCTCAGACGCGGTCACCGATCCCGACGTCGCCCCCTGGGACGACGGCGCACGGCTCTGACGGAGCCGCTGCGGCCCCGGCACGGGCCCCGGCGGTCTTTCTGGGGCGGGGCGGGACGGGCGCGGGTAGACTCGCCGATCATCCCGGCCGGAGCGGTCGGGGCCGCACGAGCCAGGAGGCGTGGCCCATGAGCGAGCAGGACCCCACCCGCGCCCCGGTGCGGCCCCGCAGCCGGATCGCACGCCTGACCGGCCGGCACGCCACCGAGTACTCGCCCCTGCTCGAGCCGCTGATGCGCACCGTGCGGCAGCGAGCCACCAAGACCGAGCTGGCCGAGATCGTCCGCGCCTTCGAGGTCGCCCGCGCGGCACACGAGGGGCAGATGCGGCGCTCCGGGGACCCGTACATCACCCACCCCGTCGCGGTCGCCACGATCCTCGCCGAGATCGGCGTGACGGGCCCGACGCTCCTGGCGGCCCTGCTGCACGACACCGTCGAGGACACGGACTACTCCCTGGAGCGCCTGCGCGCCGACTTCGGCTCCGAGGTCGCCCTCCTCGTGGACGGCGTGACCAAGCTGGACAAGGTGACCTACGGCGCCGCGGCGCAGGCCGAGACCGTGCGCAAGATGGTCATCGCGATGGCCCAGGACGTGAACGTCCTGCTCATCAAGCTCGCCGACCGGCTGCACAACGCGCGGACGTGGCGGTACGTCTCCCCGGAGTCCAGCGCCCGCAAGGCCCAGGAGACCTTGGACATCTACGCCCCGCTGGCCCACCGGCTCGGCATGAACACCGTCAAGTGGGAGCTCGAGGACCTCTCCTTCGCCGCCCTCAAGCCCAAGATGTACGCGGAGATCGTGCGCCTCGTGGGGGAGCGCAACCCGGAGCGGGAGAAGCACATCGCGGCGCTGCGCACCGTGATCGAGGAGCACCTGCGCGAGCACCGGATCCGGGCGACCGTCACCGGACGGCCGAAGCACTACTACTCGATCTACCAGAAGATGGTGACGCGCGGGAAGGACTTCGACGACATCCACGACCTCACGGGCATCCGGGTGCTCGTGGACTCCGTGCGTGACTGCTACGCCGTGCTCGGCGTCATCCACGCGCGCTGGAACCCGGTCCCGGGCCGGTTCAAGGACTACATCGCGGTCCCGAAGCTCAACATGTACCGCTCCCTGCACACCACGGTGATGGTGCCGGGCGGCAAGCCGGTGGAGATCCAGATCCGCACGCAGGAGATGCACCGCCAGGCCGAGTACGGCGTCGCCGCGCACTGGCGGTACAAGGCCCAGGTCGCCGGCCAGGCGCCGGTGCAGGCCACGCCGGCCTGGCTGCGCTCGGTGATGGACTGGCAGGCGGACACCCGGGACCCGGACGAGTTCCTCGCCTCGCTGCGCACCCAGATCGGGGCGGACGAGGTGTACGTCTTCACGCCGAAGGGGGAGATCCGCACCCTGCCGGCCGGCTCCACGCCCGTGGACTTCGCCTACGCCATCCACACCGACGTCGGCCACCGCACCATCGGCGCCCGGGTCAACGACAAGCTCGTCCCGCTGTCCACGCCGCTCAGCCACGGCGACACCGTGGAGGTCTTCACCTCGCGCGCCGAGGACGCGGGGCCGAGCCGGGATTGGCTGGGCTTCGTGGTCTCGCCGCGGGCCCGGTCCAAGATCCGTCACCACTTCGCCACGCAGCGCCGCGACGAGCAGGCCGACCGGGGACGCGAGTCGCTGACCCGTCAGCTGCGCAAGGCCGGCATGGCCGTGCAGCAGGTGCTCGGCGGCGAGGAGCTGGTGCAGGTGGCCACGGATCTCGGCTACGCGGACCTCGACGGGCTGTTCGTGGCCCTCGGCGACGGCCACGTGTCCGCCCAGTCCGTGCAGGAACGCGTCGCGGAGCGCCTCGCTCCGCCGACGCCGACGCAGGCCGAGCCGGAGGGCGAGCTGACCGTCGGCGAGGTGGACCTGCAGGAGCTGGTCCCGGCCCAGTCGCGGCGCGCCCCCGCGCGGGCCACCAACGACGCCGGCGTGCTCGTGGACGGCGACGGCGGCGTCATGGCCAAGCTGGCACGGTGCTGCAACCCGGTGCCGCCGGACGCCATCGACGGGTTCGTCACCCGCGGCTCCGGGGTCTCCGTGCACCGGGTCGACTGTCCCAACCTGGCGACCCTGCTCGCGCAGGAGCCGGAGCGCCGCACCCCGGTCAGCTGGGCGCCGTCGCGGGACACCGTCTACCTGGTGGAGATCCAGATCGAGGCGCTGGACCGCAAGTCGCTGCTCTCCGACGTCACCCGGGTCCTCTCCGAGAACCACGTGAACATCCTCTCGGCCTCCGTGAACACCACCCGCGACCGCGTGGCGATGAGCCGGTTCGTCTTCGAGATGGGCGACCCCCGGTTCCTCGGCCACGTGATCGACGCGGTGCGCCGCATCGACGGCGTCTTCGACGTGCACCGCACCTGAGCCTCCCGGCCTCAGTCGGGGACGTCCAGCGCCGCCAGCAGCGCGGCCAGCCGGCGCCGGGCCGCCACGACGCCGGCACGGCGGGT
>NZ_RBLN01000114.1:0-7034 GCF_003989405.1 Micrococcus sp. HSID17227
GTCAACCACCTCTCCGACGCGGACGTCGAGGCCCTCGCCGGCACCTGGACCGGCTGGGACCGCGCCTCGGCCACCGGCACGCCCGGCACCGTGGCCGGCTGCCTGCCCGCGTGCGACCTGTCCACCCGCGCCCCGCTGGCGCCCGCGCGCCGCCTGCTCGACGCCGGCATCGAGGTCTCCCTGGCCTCGAACTGCAACCCGGGCACCAGCTACACCACGTCCATGAACTTCAACGTGGGCACCGCCGTGCTGCAGATGCACCTGACCCTCGCCGAGGCCGTGCGCGCCGCCACCCTCGGCGGGGCCATCGGCCTGCGGGCGCAGGACCGCGTCGGCAGCCTCGAGGTCGGCAAGCGCGCCGACCTGCACGTGCTCGACGCCCCCGCCGCCATCCACCTGGCCTACCGCCCCGGCATGCCGCTGACCCATGCGGTCTGGCGTGCCGGCCGCCGGGCCGTCTGATCGACCGACAGCAAGGAGAACGCATCACCATGACCACCCCTCCCGCCACCGTCACGCTCGGCACGTCCGGGGCCACCCTGGACGACGTCGTCGCCGTGGCCCGCCACGACGCCCGCGTGGTGCTCGCCGACGACGTGCTCGAGACCGTCGGCGCGGTGCGCCGCCACGTCGAGGCGCTGGCCGAGGCCGAGACCCCCACCTACGGCGTCTCCACCGGCTTCGGCGCGCTCGCGGACAAGCACATCCCGCTCGAGTCCCGCGCGCAGCTGCAGAAGTCCCTGATCCGCTCCCACGCCGCCGGCATGGGCCCCGTGGTGGAGCGCGAGGTCGTCCGCGCGCTGATGTTCCTGCGCGCCACCACGCTGGCCTCCGGCCGCACGGGCGTGCGCCCCGTGGTGGTCGAGACCTTCGTGGCCATGCTCAACGCCGGCATCACCCCCGCCGTGCGCGAGTTCGGCTCGCTGGGCTGCTCCGGCGACCTCGCCCCGCTCTCCCACGTGGCCCTGGCGCTGATGGGCGAGGGCGACGTCGTCGGGGAGGACGGCGCGCTGCGTCCGGCCGGCGAGGCGCTCGCCGAGGCCGGGATCGAGCCGGTCGAGCTGCGGGAGAAGGAGGGCCTGGCCCTCGTCAACGGCACCGAGGGCATGCTCGGCATGCTGATCATGGCGCTGGCCGACCTCGAGGAGCTCGCCGACACCGTGGACCTCACCGCCGCCATGTCCGTGGAGGCGCTGCTCGGCACCGACCGCGTGTTCGTGCCGGAGCTGCACCTGCCGCTGCGCCCCCACCCGGGCCAGGCGACCTCCGCCGACCGGATGCTGAAGATCCTGGCGGGCTCGCCGATCGTGGCCAGCCACAAGGAGGGCGACTCCCGCGTGCAGGACGCCTACTCGCTGCGCTGCGCCCCGCAGGTGGCCGGCGGCCTGCGCGACACCCTCGCGTACGTGCGCACCGTGGCCGAGCGCGAGCTCGCCGCGACCGTGGACAACCCGGTGGTGCTCGACGACGGCCGGGTGAGCTCGAACGGCAACTTCCACGGGGCGCCCGTGGCGTACGTGCTGGACTTCCTGGCCATCCCGGTGGCCGACGTCGCCAGCATGTCCGAGCGCCGCACCGACCGCATGCTGGACCCGGCCCGCTCACACGGGCTGCCCGCGTTCCTCGTGGACGACCCGGGCGTGGACTCCGGCATGATGATCGCCCAGTACACGCAGGCCGGGCTCGTCTCGGACATGAAGCGTCTGGCCGTGCCCGCGTCCGTGGACTCCATCCCGTCCTCCGCGATGCAGGAGGACCACGTCTCCATGGGCTGGCACGCCGCCCGCAAGCTGCGCTCGGCCGTGGAGAACTTCCGCCGCGTGCTCGCCGTCGAGCTCGTGGCCGCCGCCCGCGCGATCGAGCTGCGCGCCCCGCTGCAGCCCTCCGCCGCGACCGGTGCCGCCGTCCGCGTGATCCGCGAGGCCGGCGTGCCCGGCCCCGGCCCGGACCAGTACATGGCCCCGCAGCTGGCCGCCGCCGAGCAGGCCCTGCGCGACGGGTCCGTGCTGGCCGCCGTGGCGGAGGCGCTCGCGGGCGTATCCGCCGATGCCGAGCCGCAGGACCTGGCCGAGGAGTCCGAGGGCGCCGAGGCCGAGGGGCACTGACGCCACAGAGTGGTCAGACGCCACAGAGTGGTCACGACATGCCGCGTGCGTCTGCACGGGACGGCGTGTCGTGACCACTCTGTGTGTGGAGGGGGCGGCCTGCGGGTCGGGCCCGGTCGCCTCGGCTCAGGTGAGGAGCACCGTCGTCGTCCTGTGCCGGCCGACGATCGTATGGATCAGGCGGGAGACAATCCGGGCAACGCCATGTGGTTGGTGTCGTGCGGTGAAGCCGGAACGGCGCGATCAGTCCGATTGCAGCACGACACCAGCTAAGGGCTTATCCCAGGAGTCCCTGTTGTTCGGCCCAGCACTTGAATCCCCCTGGGCCGAAGGGAAGCCGGTAATCGCCCATGATGAGATCGTCAGCGAGGCTCTCAACCATGGGAACGGTGAGTTGCTCCTTGCGGATCGCCTCACAGAGCAACCCGAGGGTGCCGGTGCACTCGAGCTTCTCGCGCTTGGCCAGGAAGCGGGGCACGTTGTCGTCGATCACGATGCGATACCCGTGCGTCCGACCGAGGGCTAGAACGCCGCATTCGCCCCGGTTCCGACCGCCCGCCACAAGGTGCTCCTCGTATCGGGCGAAGGCCGCGAGGAACTCGAGGTCCTCGCTGCGGTCCACGACGATCCATTCGGCGTCCAAGATCTGCCGGAGATCTGGGTGCTGGTACTGCTGGTCCCTGATCTCCTGCTCCACACTCTCCGGAATCACGGCATGGCCGGCTGTCAGGAACTTGAGCACACCGAGCCATCCTTTCAGGGTGAAATGGCGCAGTGGTCCCGTATCGAAGACGTAGGTCTCCGGAACGGCGGTCACGAGACGTACTCCCAGATCTCCTGTTCCTGACGTGGGGGAAGGTCCGGAAGGTCGTCGTCGTCGAAAGTCCCATCCAAGAGGTCGAGTGTGCGTTCACGCGAGAGCTTCTCGGCCTCGAACAGCGCGATGACGTGCTTCTGGTACACCCGGGGCTGGGTGGTGCCTGCCATCTCGTCAGACGGGTACAGATCGTGGGTGATGATGTCCGTCTGCGTGGTCTGCACAGCGCGGATGTCGTTTGCCGTGGAAGCGTCCACCAATTCCAGGTCGTGGAGTCGGCGGGCCAGGGTCGACATGTCCACCAGGTAGGTGCCGGCGATCTTCACAGCGGCAGTGCGGACATCGCCTGAGTGAGCTGCGGCGGGCCATTCCTGTAAAAGGACAGCTGCTGGCAGGAGAAATGCTCGAGCGAACCGATCGAGGCGACCCTCGATGTCCGGGCCGGTGTGGGCGGTGCGCCAGTCCACCGTGTATTCATCGGCAAGTAGGTAGTGCCCAAGCTCGTGCACGGCGGAGAGGCGGCGTCGCCCGACCTTGGGGGTGGAATTCACCAGGGAGATGCCGCCCTCGGCGAGGAGCACCGTTCCCGCGTCAGCGGCGTCCACGCCGAAGTTGCGGGAGAACAGGAGCAGGCCAGCAGTGGCCAGGTGCGCCTGGAGGTCCTTTACGGGTTCCGTTGCTGTATACCCGACGTGCTCGCGTGCCCGGGCGGCCATGTCGTCGGCCTCGTGAACGGACTTGGGCTGCTCCCAGGGGTCCCGCACGCCGAACCCCTCGATGGGATGCAGGTCGTGCAGGAACTCGACGTCTGCGAGGAGTTCGGCCAGCAGGTGGTCCACGGCCGACTCGGTGGTATCCAACCCCTGGGCGGAACGGTGCGAGACGAGCGCTGGCGCAGGCTCGGTGAAGAACGACTGCATTCGGGTTCCCAGGGCATCGGCGATGGAGGCCAGCTCCAGGGCAGTGACCTTCCGTTGTCCGCCTTCGATCCGGTTGACCATGGTGCGCTCGAGGCCAACGGCGGTAGCTAGGTCCTGCTGGGACATCCCGCGACGCTCCCGCGCGGCACGTACACGGGCACCCAGCGAATGAGGAGTGGTCGGCGACATGTGTGCGATTCTCGCACACATGGCACTGGCGGTGAACCCTCGTCGCATACGCTGATGCGTTCGAGAACAAGCGCCGCGCCGCACTGCTGGTGATGGCCACCGGCACCGGGAAGACGTGCACCGCCGTCGCCCTGGTGGACCAGATGGCCCGCGCCGGATGGGTCAAGCGCGTGCTCTTCCTGGCGGACCGGCAGGCCCTCGTGAAGCAGGCCGCGGACGCCTTCGTGGAGCACGGCTTCGTCGGCACCACCGTGAACCTGCTGAAGAACCGGCACGGGGAGGGACGCGTCTACGCCTCCACCTACCCCACCATGCTCGGCCTCATCCAGGAGTCCACCGGCCAGGGCGCCCGCTTCGACCCCGGATACTTCGACCTGGTGATCGTGGACGAGGCCCACCGGTCCGTATACGCCAAGTACGGCGAGATCTTCCGCCACTTCGATGCCCTTCTCGTGGGCCTCACCGCCACCCCCAAGGACGAGATCGACCGGAACACCTACGGCCTCTTCGGCCTCGAGCCCGGCGTGCCGACTGATGCCTACACCCTCGACGAGGCCGTGGCGGACGGGTTCCTGGTGCCGCCGCGGGGCGTCTCCGTGGGCACCACCTTCCTGCGTCGCGGCACCCGGTACGATCAGCTTCCCGCCGAGGAGCAGGAGGCCTGGGACGCGCTGGACTGGGGCGAGGACGAGGCGCCCGAGGAGGTTTCGAGCGAGGAGATCAACCGGTTCCTCTTCAATGCGGACACCGTGGACCGCGTGCTCTCCACCCTCAGGGAGCACGGCCACAAGGTGGCCGGCAGCGAACGGCTCGGCAAGACCATCGTCTTCGCCAAGAACCAGCCGCACGCCGAGTTCATCCTGCAGCGGTTCGACGCCCAGTGGCCGGAGCTCGGCGGCCGGTACGCCCAGATCATCACCCACGCCAGCCGCTACCCGGACGCCCTGCTGGACGACTTCAAGACCCCCGGCAAGGCCCCGCACATCGCCATCAGCGTGGACATGCTGGACACGGGGGTGGACGTGCCCGACGTCGTCAACCTCGTGTTCTTCAAGCTCATCCGCTCCAAGACCAAGTTCTGGCAGATGATCGGCCGCGGCACCCGCCTGCGCCCGGACCTCTACGGGCCGGGGAGGGACAAGGAGGACTTCCTCGTCTTCGACTGGTGCCAGAACCTCGAGTTCTTCAACCAGGACCTCCCGGAGTCCGACGGCTTCACCCAGAGGTCCCTCACCCAGCGGTTGTTCGAGGACCGGCTCGCGCTCGTCGTCGCCCTCGACGCCCTGGACGATGACGCTGGGGCGCCCGCCGCCGTCGGGCCGGAGGAACGCGCGGTGCGCGAGCTGCGCCGCACCGCCGCCGAGGAGCTGCAGGCGGCCATCGCCCGCCTGACCCTCGAGAACGTCCTGGCCCGCCCTCTCCGCCGGGAGGTCGAGGAGTTCCAGCGGCCTGAGGCGTGGACGTCCCTGAGCGCCCAGGCCGCCGAACGGGCACGTGCGCTGGCCGGGGTGGTCACCGGGTTGCCGGGGGAGGACGTCGACGCCAAGCGCTTCGACCTGCTCATCGTGCGCCGGCAGCTGGCAGACCTCACCGGGGAGGCTGGCACGGCCGAGCGCATCCGGGCCACGGTGCAGTCCCTCGGGGAGAACCTGCTCTCCAAGGACGCCATCCCCGCCGTGAAGGAACAGATCATCCTCCTCGAGGCCGTGGCCGGGGAGGAATGGTGGGAGGGCGTCACTCTCGGCATGCTCGAGCACGCCCGGAAGAAGCTGCGCGGGCTCGTCCAGTTCATCGAGAAGGTCCGCCGCTCCCGCGTATACACGGACTTTGCGGACACGCTCACGCAGCTTGAGGAGGTCGACGTCGTGCGGCCGACGCCCGGCGTGGACATCGAACGGTTCTGGGCCAAGGTCAGCGAGCCGCTGCGCCACAACGAGTCCTCGCTGGCGCTGCAGAAGCTGCGCCACGGCAAGCAGCTCACCGAGCCGGACCTGGAGTCGCTCGAACAGCTGCTCCGGAGCATCGGGGCCGAGGACGCGCACCTGGCCGCGGCGAAGTCCGAGGGCGAGGGACAGTTGGGCCTGTTCGTGCGCATGCTAGTGGGGATGGATCGTGCCGCCGCGCAGGGCGTGGTCGCGGACTTCGTCCAGGACCGGACGCTCACCCAGGCGCGGATCCGCTTCCTGGGTCACATGGTGGAGGAGCTTACCGCCAATGGCGTCCTGGACGCCGGCCGGCTGTTCGAATCTCCCTACACGGACGACGCCCCCGGGGGGCCGTTCGGCCTGTCCGAGGAGGCGCAGGTGTACTCCCTGCGCGAGCGGCTGGACCTCGTCCGGACGTCTGCGATGGTGCCGGGACCAGAAGCGAACGCGGGCGGGGACGAGGCGCGCGGCGTCGTCGCATGACCTGACCGGACGGTGAGCCGAGTCGTGATATCCGCCCTTCTGCGAGCCTCCAGTTTCTATGACTGCTCACGTAGTGTTCAGACATGACTCCCGTCACCTGCCCCAGGGCCCCCAAGCGAGGCCATAGGAAAGAAACTGCTCGTGCACGTTGTCCGCACTGTGGCTCTTCCCCAGGTCCGGGCGTTACCCCACCAACAGAGACATTGATCGCTCTGCCCCCAGGGCCGGAGGGTGCCGATAGACAGACTTCCCCAATGGAATGTGAGCGACGTCGTCGAATCGATGAAGTGCTTCAGTTGGCTGGTGACCTTCTGGTCACGGAAAGCATCCGGGAAGTTCGTACGCACCTTCTCGATTTTGCCGTAGCCTACGGCGAACAGGGGCGTGGACGAGTGCGGCGCCATGCTATGTGCCAGGTACTTGCCGAGGTGGCGAATGCGCTAGATCCAGGCGAATACATCGATGAAGCAGTTGAGTCCCGGATAGTGGTGTAACCCTCCCCGGTGGCCACGACCATCTTCGAGACGGACGCGGTCACCGTGGGAGCCTTCGAGCGAACCTTCCACAGCACTCTCGAAAGGACATCACCACGATG
>NZ_RBLN01000115.1:0-6608 GCF_003989405.1 Micrococcus sp. HSID17227
TAGCGCCGTGTGCGGGCCGGGGGCGCCGCAGCGGGCGCACCGGTCGAAGGTGGGGGCCCAGCCGGCCTGGGCGAGCGCGCGCAGCAGGAACGAGTGCAGGATCAGGCGTGGGTCGTGCGCACCGCGGGCCAGCGCGGCCAGCGCGCCGTGGAAGAGGCGGTACTGGGCGCGCCGACCGTCGTCGTCCACCGCGGGGACCCGCTCGACGGCCTCGGCGAGGGCGCCGGCGACGGTGTAGGCGTCGTAGTCGGCGGCCAGCATGGTCGCGTACGGGTGCAGCAGCTGCGCCTGGCTCACGGTGTGCAGCTCGCCCCGGCCGCGCGCGAGCTGGAGCGTGGAGTGCATGAACGGCTCCACCACCGAGCCCAGCCGGGAGGACGTCTTGCGCACCCCCTTGGCCACGGCCCGGACCAGGCCGTGCTCGGGGGTGAGCGCCTCGACGATGCGATCGGCCTCCCCCAGACGGTGGGTGCGCAGCACGATGGCCTCGGTGCGGAACGAGTTCGCCGCGTAGCCGCCGTGCCGCGCACCCCGCCAAGAGGAGCCGGAGCCGCTCACGCGCGCAGGGCGCGGTTCACCGCGGACACCACGGCCTTCAGCGAGGCGGTGGTGGTGTTGTGGTCCAGGCCAACGCCCCAGAGGACACGGTCGCCCACGGCCGCCTCCACGTAGGCGGCGGCCATGGCCGCGCCGCCCTCGGACAGTGCGTGCTCGGAGTAGTCGAGCACGCGGACGTCCACGCCCTCCTCGCCGAGGATGCGCAGGAACGCGTCGATCGGGCCGTTGCCCTGCGCCGCGCGGGTCTGCGTGACGCCGTCGACCTCGAGCTCGGCCTCCATCCGGAACGCGCCGTCCTCGCCGGAGGCCGAGGAGACCGAGCGGAGCCGGTAGTGGCCCCACTGCGCCTCCGCCGCGTCGGCGGGCAGGTACTCGTCCTGGAACACGCGCCACAGGTCGGCGCCGGAGACCTCGCCGCCCTGGGCGTCGGCCAGATCCTGGATGACGTGGGAGAACTCGATCTGCGCGCGGCGCGGCAGGTCCAGGTTGTGCTCGGACTTGAGCAGGTAGGCGACGCCGCCCTTGCCGGACTGCGAGTTCACGCGGATGACGGCCTCGTAGGAGCGGCCGATGTCCTTCGGGTCGATGGGCAGATAGGGCACGGCCCACGGGATGCCGTCCACGTCGGTGCCGGCCGCCTTGGCGTCGACCTCCATGGCCTCGAAGCCCTTCTTGATGGCGTCCTGGTGGGAGCCGGAGAAGGCCGTGAAGACGAGGTCGCCGCCCCAGGGCGAGCGCTCGGGCACGGCCAGCTGGCTGCAGTACTCGACCGTGCGCTTGACGTGGTCCATGTCGGAGAAGTCGATCATGGGGTCGACGCCCTGCGAGTACAGGTTCATGCCCAGCGTCACCAGGTCGACGTTGCCGGTGCGCTCGCCGTTGCCGAACAGGCATCCCTCGATGCGGTCCGCCCCGGCCAGGTAGCCCAGCTCGGCGGCGGCCACGCCCGTGCCGCGGTCGTTGTGCGGGTGCAGGGAGAGGATGAGCGAGTCGCGGTGCTCCAGGTTGCGGTGCATCCACTCGATCGAGTCGGCGTACACGTTCGGGGTGGACATCTCCACCGTCGCCGGCAGGTTCAGGATCATCTTGCGGTCGGTGGAGGCCTCCAGGACCGTGGCCACCTCGTCCGAGATGCGCCGGGCGAACTCGAGCTCGGTGCCCGTGTAGGACTCGGGCGAGTACTCGTAGGTGATCTGCGTGCCCTTGAGCTGCTCCTCGAACTTCTTCACCAGGCGCGCGCCGGAGGTCGCGATGTCCACGATCCCGTCCTCGTCCTGCCGGAACACCACGCGGCGCTGCAGCACCGACGTCGAGTTGTACAGGTGCACGATGGCCCGGTCGGCGCCCTCGAGCGCCTCGAAGGTGCGCTCGATCAGGTGCTCACGGGACTGGGTGAGGACCTGGATGGTGACGTCGTCCGGGATGTGGTCGCCCTCGATGAGCTGGCGGACGAAGTCGTAGTCGGTCTGCGAGGCGGAGGGGAAGCCGACCTCGATCTCCTTGAAGCCCATGCCGACGAGCAGCTGGAACATGCGCAACTTGCGCTCGGGGCCCATGGGGTCGATCAGGGCCTGGTTGCCGTCGCGCAGGTCCACGGCGCACCACAGCGGCGCCTTCTCGATGACCTTGTCCGGCCAGGTGCGGTCCGGCAGGGCGACCTCGATCTGGTCCTGGAACGGGACGTACTTGTGGAACTTCATCCCCGACGACTTCTGCAGGTGGGCGCTCATGCGTGTTCTCCCTCGACGTGCGCGCGGCGGGCGCGCGAAAGGTGGGTGGTCGGTGGCCGGACCGGGAGGTCAGGGGCTCCGCACGGGGTGTCCGGTCCGGTGGGAGGCGTCCTGCCTCCGCATGCGCTCAGGCGGCGTGGATCACGGCCTGGCACGGGGACCCCGTGCGGCCGGGAAGTAGCAGGCGGGCCGTGGCCGGCGCTGTCGTCGCGAGGCGGAGGGACATGCCCCCGACCCTAGCACCGAGGTGGGCCGGGCCACAGGAGGCCGTCCCCGTGTGACGCACGACGACGGCGGCCCGCTCCGGCGCGTGCGCGCCCGGGCCGGGGCCTCGGGCTCAGAAGCCGAGTCGGCCGAGCTGTTTGGGGTCGCGCTGCCACTCCTTGGCGACCTTGACCCGCAGGTCCAGGTGCACCTTGGTGCCGAGCATGCGCTCGATGCCCGCCCGCGCCTGCGCGCCGATCTCACGCAGCCGGGAGCCGCCCTTGCCGATGATGATGCCCTTCTGGCTGTCCCGTTCGACGAAGACGTTCGCCCACACGTCCATGAGGGGCCGATCCGCGGGGCGGTCCTCGCGCAGGGACATCTCCTCGACCATCACGGCCACCGAGTGCGGCAGCTCGTCGCGCACGCCCTCCAGGGCCGCCTCCCGGATGAGCTCGGCGACCATGACCGCCTCCGGCTCGTCCGTGAGCTCGCCGTCGGGGTACAGGGGCGGCCCGGCCGGCAGCAGGCCCGCGAAGACGCCCAGGACGTCGTCGACCTGGCGGCCGGCCACCGCCGAGACCGGCACGACGGCCGCGAAGCCCTCCCCGCCGTTCTCCGGCCCGAGGACCTCGTCGCCCAGCGCGGTCACGGCCACGAGCTGCGCCATGAGCTGCTCCGGGCCCACCTTGTCCGTCTTCGTCACCACGGCGACCACCGGGGTGCGGTGCAGGTAGGAGAGCTGCTGGGCGATGAACCGGTCGCCGGGACCGATCGCCTCGTCGGCCGGCAGGCACATGCCCACGGCGTCGACCTCGTTGAGCGTCTCCGCCACGAGGTCGTTGAGGCGCTCGCCGAGCAGGGTGCGGGGCCGGTGCAGGCCCGGGGTGTCCACGAGCACGAGCTGGAAGTCCTCGCGGTGGACGATCCCGCGGATGGTGTGGCGCGTGGTCTGCGGCTTGGAGGAGGTGATCGCCACCTTCTCCCCCACCAGCGCGTTGGTGAGCGTGGACTTGCCGGCGTTCGGCCGGCCCACGAGCGAGACGAAGCCGGAACGGAAGCCGTCCGCGGCGCGGGCCGGATCGACGAGATCGGTCATGGGGTCATCCTTGTCAGGCGGGGCGTGGGGTGGGGCGGCCGGCTCAGGCCACGGGGTCGGCGGGCGTGGCGCCGTGGGCCTGCTCCTCGCGCCGGCGCAGCCGCACCGGGCGGTCGGGGGTCTCGGAGACGCGCAGGCGCGCGACCCGGTTGCGGCGGGGCTCGAGGGTGTCCGCGACGAGCTCGATCCCCTGGACCACGACGCGCGAGCCCTGGATCGGGACGCGGCCGAGCTCCTTGGCCAGGAGGCCGCCGACCGTGTCGACGTCGTCGTCCTCGTCCTCCTCCGGCAGCTCGAACTCCTCCCGGAAGTCGTGGATGCCCATGCGCGCGTCGACGGAGTAGACGCCGGGCGCGACGAACTCCACCTCGGGGCGGTCCGGGTGGTCGTCCTCGTCGTAGATCTCGCCGACGATCTCCTCGATGAGGTCCTCGAGCGTCACGAGCCCCGCCGTGCCGCCGTACTCGTCCACCACCACGGCCACGTGGGTGGACTCGCGCTGCAGCTCCTGCAGGAGGGTGGCCACGGACTTCGACTCGGGGACGAAGCGGACGTCGCGCATGACCTCGGTGACGGGGGTGTCGGTCGCAGCGCCGTCGTGGTGCAGGGCGCGGGTGACGTCCTTGAGGTGCAGCATGCCCCGGATGTCGTCGGCGTCCTCGCCGATCACCGGGATGCGGGAGTTACCGGAGCGCAGGAACAGGGCCATGGCCTGGCCGAGCGTGTGGTCGGCGTCGATCGTGACGACGTCGGTGCGCGGCACCATGACGGAGCGGACGATGGTGTCGTTCATGGAGAACACCGACTGGATCAGCTCCGCCTCGGAGTCGGCGAGCACGTCCGCGTCGTGGGCGCGGGCGACGAACTCGCGCAGGTGGCGCTCCTGGAAGTCGTCCTCGTCCTCCGGCTCGACCTCGCGACGGCGCCGGTCCCGGTCCAGGCGGGCGGCGAGCGGGCCCAGGGCCCGGCGGAGCACCCACACGAGCCCGCCGAGGCGGCGGGCGACGGCGGCCTCGTTGCGGGAGCCGATCGGCCGCGGGCTCCAGACGCCCAGCAGGGCGGCCACGCCCACGAGCACGACCGCGGCGATCGCCACGGCGAGCCACGTGTCGTCCACCACCGCGTCGGCGGCCGCGGTCAGGCAGACGGCCGACAGGGCCTCGGCGACGAAGCGCCAGACCCGCAGGGCCCCGAGGTGGCTCTCCCGCTCGCGGGCGATCTCCAGGACCTTGGAGCCGGGCTGCTCGCGGACGATGTCCTCCGCGTCCCGCCGGGAGAGGTAGGAGAACGCGGACTCGGCCAGGGACAGCGTCCAGGTCAGGCCGAGGAAGACCAGGAACAGGGCGAAGAGGACGGCGGGCGTCAGCATGGGCGGTGCCGTCAATCCTCGACGGTGGGGGCCGGGGCGGGCCGCCCCAGGACCTCGGAGACGAGCCGATCCTGGAGCGTGAACATCTCCTCGCGCTCGGCGTCCTCGAGATGGTCGTACCCGAGCAGGTGGAGCATGCCGTGGGTGAGCAGCAGGAGCAGCTCGTCGTCACGGGAGTGCCCGCCGCGCGCCGCCTGCTCGGCGGCGACCTCGGGGCAGAGCACGACGTCGCCGAGCACGCCCTCGGCCGGCGCCTCGGGCGAGCCGGGGGTCAGCTCGTCCATGGGCAGGCTCATCACGTCGGTGGGCCCGGGCAGGTCCATCCACTCCTCGTGCAGCTCGGCCATGCGTGCGGCGTCCACGACGGTCACGGCCGTCTCGGCGCGCTCGTGGACGTGCAGGCGCGCGTACACGTGCCGGGCCATGCGCAGCAGCGCGTCCTCGGGGACCTCGATCCCCGACTCGTTCAGGATCTCAACGGCCACGGCGGGCCCCTCCTCGCTTCTGGGACCGCTCCGCGGGGCCGCGGGCGGCGTCGTAGGCGTCCACGATGGCGCTCACCAGCGAGTGCCGGACCACGTCCGAGGAGTCGAAGCGGACCATCTCCAGTCCCTCGATCCCCTCGAGCACCTCGACGGCCTGGGCCAGGCCGGACTGGGTGCCGCGCGGCAGGTCCACCTGCGAGGTGTCTCCCGTGACGACCATGCGCGCACCGAAGCCGAGGCGGGTCAGGAACATCTTCATCTGCTCGCCGGTGGTGTTCTGGGCCTCGTCGAGGATCACGAACGCGTCGTTCAGGGTGCGGCCGCGCATGTACGCCAGCGGGGCGACCTCGATGGTCCCGGCCTCCATCAGCCGCGGGATCGACTCGGGCTCGATCATGTCGTGCAGCGCGTCGTACAGGGGGCGCAGGTACGGGTCGATCTTCTCGGAGAGCCCGCCGGGCAGGAACCCGAGCCGCTCGCCGGCCTCGACGGCCGGGCGGGTGAGGATGATCCGGTTGACCTCCTTGGCCTGCAGCGCCTGCACCGCCTTGGCCATGGCCAGGTAGGTCTTGCCGGTGCCGGCCGGGCCGATGCCGAAGACGACGGTGGAGCGGTCGATCGCCTCCACGTAGTCCTGCTGGTGCAGGGTCTTCGCGCGGATGCGGCGGCCCCGGCCCGAGAGGATCGAGTCCAGGTGCAGCTGACCCGCGCCGCGCCCGGTGGCGGCATCGCGGACGTGGTGGACGACCTGGCCCATCACCTCGGGGGTGACGGCCTGGTCGCGGCGGGCGATCGAGCGCAGGTCCTCGACGACGCGCCGCACCGAGGCCACGTCGGCCACCGGCCCGGCCAGGTCCAGCCGCTGGTCGCGGACCGTGACGTCCACGGTGGGGAACACGCCGCCGAGGATCCGCAACAGGGCGTCCTGCGGTCCGAGCGTGCGGACCATGAGGTCGGCGGTCTCGAACGCGACCCCCTCGTGCGCGGTGGCGGGCGGGGTCGGGGTCGTGGGGGGCACGGTCACGATGGGGCGGATCACCTCGGGGTCGTGGGGGCGGGACGTCCCGTCCAGTCTAGGCGTCGGCGCGTCGTCCTGCCGGGGCTCACCAGCGGCCGAGCCGGTGCTGGAGCACGGCGAGGGCGGCGGGGCCGGCCGTGGAGGC
>NZ_RBLN01000011.1:0-24449 GCF_003989405.1 Micrococcus sp. HSID17227
TAGACCGCCCTGCCCCGCTGGCGGGCCACCTGGGTGGACGGCCGGATCGCCGCGGAGGACGTGGCCCGCGACGCTCACGACGCCGCGACGCCGGCCTGAGACCTCCGCTTCCTATACTCGAACGGATGCGATGGCCCGTCCGACCGGCGGGCCGCCCCCACGACCCCGGCCGGAAGGCGAGAACCGCACATGCGCGTGCTGACCATCATCCCCACGTACAACGAGATCGAGTCGCTGCCGCTGACCCTCGGCCGACTCCGTGACGCCGTCCCGGAGTCCGACGTTCTCGTGGTGGACGACGCCTCCCCGGACGGCACCGGCGACTGGGCCGACGCCCGCGCCGCCGAGGACCCCTCCGTGCACGTGCTGCACCGCACCACCAAGGACGGCCTGGGCGGCGCCTACATCGCCGGGTTCCGCTGGGGCCTGGAGCGCGGCTACGACGTCCTGGTCGAGATGGACGCGGACGGCTCGCACCAGCCCGAGCAGCTGCCGCGCCTGCTGGAGGCCGTCCGCACCGCGGACCTGGTGATCGGCTCGCGCCGCGTGCCGGGCGGCAAGATGGTGAACTGGCCGACCTCCCGCAAGATGATCTCGTGGGCCGGCTCCCTGTACCCGCGGATCATGCTCGGCCTCAACCTGACGGACATCACGGCGGGCTACCGCGCCTACCGGGCCGACACGCTCCGTGCGATCGACCTGGACGCGATCGAGTCCAAGGGCTACGGGTTCCAGGTGGACATGACCTTCCGCACGGCCCGGCTCGGCAAGCGGATCGTCGAGGTCCCGATCACGTTCGTGGAGCGTGAGCTCGGCGAGTCCAAGATGAGCGGCGGCATCATCGGCGAGGCCGTGGTCAACGTGACCCGCTGGGGCCTGGCTGCGCGCTGGGAGGGCCTGCGCGCCCGCCTCGGCCTCTGAGGCGCACAGCCCCCGAACGACGACGGGGCCGGATCCATGGCGGATCCGGCCCCGTCGTGCATGGGGGAGCGGCGGGTCAGGCGTCGACGTCCTCGCCGCGGCTGGCGCGCAGCTTGTTGAGCTGGATCTTGTAGGTCTCCTCCAGCTCGTCGAGGCTGCGGCGCTCGCGCAGCATGTCCCAGTGGGTGCGCACGGGCTTGCCCTCGGTCTCAGCCGGCTTCTCGCCGCTGACGAGGAACGCCTCCTTGCCGGTCTTCGAGGTCCAGGTGGCCGGCACGTCTGCCTCCACGGAGAAGGTCACGAACACCTGCTCGCCGTCCTCCGTGCGGTACTCCACCCGCTGCCGGGCGGCGGGCTCGACGCCGGCCTCGGACTCCAGGGACTGCGCGCCCAGGCGCATGCCCCGCAGGCTGCGATCGCTCACGTTTCCTCCTCGTCAGGCCGCGCCGAGGCCCGCGCGGGGGCGCGGGCCGATCGAGGCGCGGCGGGTCGTCCTCACTGATGGAACCATTCAGTGTCCCACAGCATTCCCGTCGGCCTCGCCGGCCGGGCGGGTGCCGGGGGTGCGGCCGGCCGACGGGTCGGGCTCAATCTCCTGCGGCGTGGCCAGGGCCTCGTCGAGCGAGGTCTGCGGCATGTCCTCCGCCGTCACCGCGCCGGCGGTCATCGCGTCCATGACGCCGCTGGCGCGCAGGGCGTCCGCGGTGGTGGGGCGGGACCCACGCGGCCGACGCGCGCGCTCCGGGGTGACGCCGACGTGCTCGGCGCCCGGCTCGCCCGCGCGGTCCCCGGAGTCCCGACGCCGGGGTGCGCGCTCCGGGGTGGGGCGGTCGCCGTCGCCGGGGGCGAACGCCTCACCGAGGCCCTGCAGGGCGCGGGTGAGCTCGGCGGGGACCACGAACATGGTGGTGGCCTGGCCGTCGGCGATCTTGGGCAGGGACTGCAGGTACTGGTAGGCCAGGACCTCGGAGTCGGCGCCGCCGGAGTGGATGGCGTCGAAGACCACCTCGATCGCCTCGGCCTCGGCGTTGGCGCGCAGCACGCGTGCCTGAGCCTCGCCCTCGGCGGAGAGGATCTGGGACTGGCGCTCGCCCTCGGCCGTGAGGATGGCGGCCTGCTTCGTGCCCTCGGCGGTGAGGATGGCGGCGCGGCGGTCGCGCTCGGCGCGCATCTGCTTCTCCATCGAGTCCTGGATGGACATGGGCGGGTCGATGGCCTTGAGCTCCACCCGCGAGACCCGCAGGCCCCAGCGCGTGGTGGCGTCGTCCAGCACGCCGCGCAGCTGGGAGTTGATGGAGTCGCGAGAGGTCAGCGCCTCCTCGAGGTTCATGCCGCCCACGACGTTGCGCAGGGTGGTGGTGGTGAGCTGCTCCACCGCGTGGATGTAGTTGGCGATCTCATAGGTCGCGGCCTTGGCGTCCGTGACCTGGAAGTAGACGACCGTGTCGATGGAGACGACGAGGTTGTCCTCGGTGATCACCGGCTGGGGCGGGAAGGAGACGACCTGCTCGCGCATGTCCACCATCGGGAGCATGCGGTCCACGAACGGGATGATCAGGGTCAGCCCGGCGCCGGCCGTGCGGTTGTACTTGCCGAGGCGTTCGATGTTGGCCGTCCGCGCCTGCGGGATGATCTTGACCGAGGAGGCCACGATCACCGCCGCGAGGACGGCGAGGACGACGAGGACGATGAGGGTTTCCATCGGGGTCCCTTCTTCTGGGGTCGGTGCGGTCGGAACGAGGACGTGGGGCGGCTCAGGCGCCGTCCGCCTCCCAGTCGATGCGGGGGAGCGGGCGGACCACCAGGGTGGCCCCGTCGATGCGCAGGACGGTCACCTCGTCGCCGGGGGCGACCTCGGGCGCCCCGGGCTCGACGCGGGCGGACCAGGTGTCGCCGTCGACGGCGAGCGTGCCGGCGTCGCCGGTGATCGCGCCCTGGGCCGCGACGCGACGCCCCGGGAGCGTGTCCAGGTAGGAGGCGCCGGCGCCGGTGTCCTTGCGCAGGTGGCGCAGGGCGACGGGGCGCACGGCGGCGAGCATCAGCAGGGCGACGGCGGCGAACGCCGCGAGCTGGAGCGCCAGCGGGCCGCCCACGAGCGCGACCACCCCCGCCGCGCCGGCCCCGGCGGCGATCATCAGGAAGACGAGGTCGAGGGTCAGCAGCTCGACGCCGGCCAGGCCGGCGGCCAGCACCAGCCACAGCCAGCCCGCGTTCGCCTCGATCCACTCCATGCGTGCGCTCCCCTCCGTGTCGGGTGCGCGGACGGGTCTGCCGCGCGTCGACGTGTGATCCCCATCCTGCCCTACGCAGTGGCTTTGGACACAGCGTGTCCCCAGGCGGTCCTGGAAGTCGGGAGCTACCGCCCGGTAATGTGAGCTGCATGACATCTTCACCCGTCGCGGTCTCGCCCCTGCTCCAGCCGATCACCCTGGGCCCCCTCACGCTGCCCAACCGGGTGGTCATGGCCTCGATGCACATGGGACTGGAGGATCGGCACGACGACCTGCCGCAGCTGGCGGCGTTCTACGCGGAGCGGGCACGCGGCGGCGTCGGACTCATCGTCACCGGCGGCCTGGGCGTCGTCCCCGAGGGCACGGTGACGCTGGGCGGGGGGATGCTCGCCAGCGAGGAGGACGCGCGCGCCCATCGCGTCGTCACGGACGCCGTCCACGCCGCCGGGGGCAGGATCCTCGCCCAGCTGCTGCACGCGGGACGCTACGCCCCCAGCCCCGACCTGGTCTCGGCCTCCGCGGTGCGAGCGCCGATCTCGCGGCACACGCCCCGGGAGATGACGGCCGCGGACATCGAGCGGACCGTGAACGCGTTCGCACGCGCGGCCACGTTGGCCCTGGAGGCCGGATACGACGGCGTGGAGATCATGGCCTCGGAGGGCTACCTCCTCAACCAGTTCCTCGCCCCGGCGACGAACCGACGCGCGGACGAGTACGGGGGCGACGCCGAGCGCCGACGCCGGTTCCCGGCGGCGGTGGTCGCGGCCGTGCGCGAGGCGCTGGGGGAGCGCGGCGTGCTCTCGGTGCGCACCTCGGCGGCGGACCTGGTCCCCGACGGGCAGACGCGCGCGGAGATCGCGGACACCGCCCGGGCCTTCGAGGCCGCCGGAGCGGACGTCCTGATGACCGGCATCGGGTGGCACGAGTCCCGCGTGCCGACCATCGTGACCTCCGTGCCGCGCGCCGCGTTCCTCGCCGCCTCGGCTGACCTGACCGCCGCCGTCGACATCCCCGTGATCGCCTCCAACCGGCTCACCACCCCCGCCGAGGCGGAGGAGGCGCTGACGTCCGGGGCCGCCGCGCTCGTCGGGCTGGCCCGGCCCCTGCTGGCGGACCCCGAGTGGATGGCCGCGATCAGCGACCCGCGCGCTCGGACCCTGACCCCGTGCATCGCCTGCAACCAGGCCTGCCTCGACCACGTGTTCACCGGGGCCAAGGTCTCGTGCCTGATGAACCCCCGCGCCGGGCGGGAGACGGAGCCGGAGTACGCCGCGCCCGTCCCGGTGGCCCTGGGCCGCCGGCGCCGGATCGCCGTGGTCGGTGCCGGGCCGGCGGGCCTCACGGCCGCGGAGCGTGCGGCCCGGTTCGGGCACGAGGTCACCCTGTTCGACCGGCACGCCGAGCCCGGCGGGCAGTTCCGGCTCGCCCGGCGCATCCCCGGCAAGGAGGAGTTCGGTCCCGCGCTGGAGCACCTGGCGGCCCGCGCGGCGGCATCCGGGGTGACGCTCGTGACCGGGGAGGAGGTGTCCGCACAGACACTCCTCACGGACGATGGGCGGCCGGGCTACGACGAGGTGCTCCTCACCACCGGCGTGCGGCCGCGGCCCGTCGCTCTGGCCGGGGCGGGGGAGCCGGGCGCGCCCGCCGTCCACGCGTACGACGACGTGGTCCTGGGCCACGTCGACGTCGGTCCGCGCGTCGCGGTGATCGGCGCCGGCGGCGTGGGCGTGGATGTCGCCGAGGCCCTGGCGGCCGGCACGGAACGGCCGGACGGGACACCCGAGACGCAGGAGCACTGGCGGGCCCGCTGGGGCGTGGCACTGACCTCTCAGACGCCGGGCCAGCTGGCGAAGCCGGCCGCGGCCCACCCCGGACGCGAGGTCCACCTGCTCCAGCGCAGCCCCGGACCGATCGGCGTCCGACTGCGCCCCACCACCGGCTGGGTGCACCGCGCCGAGCTGCGGCGGCACGGGGTCCACCTGCACTCCGGTGTGACCTACGAGGGCCTCGGCCCCGACGGCCTGCGCGTGACCGCGCCGTCCCCGGAGGACCCCGAGACACGCGTGCCGCTGACCCTGGATGTGACGGACGTCGTCGTGTGCGCCGGGCAGGAGTCCGAGACGGATCTCGTCGAGGACCTGGTGGCTGCGGGCTACGCGCCGGAGGCGGTGCGCCTGATCGGTGGCGCGGCCGAAGCCCGCGAGCTCGACGCCTACCGGGCCATGGACCACGCCGTGCGGGCCGTGCAGGGCTGAGCCGCGCCGCCGGCCGGCGGGCCCTCCCGGGCGGACGACGTCAGGGCTACGGTCGGGGCATGGCTCTCATCTACACCGCACGCCTGGACCCGGACAAGCCCGAATGGATCCGCCGCCGCCTCGTGGCGCACGGACTGCCCGCGGACGTGACCGCCGAGAAGGTCGGCTCGTACCGGTTCGACGATCCCGCCGGCGAGATCGGCGTCGAGTCGATGCTCGTGCGCGTGGGGGACCAGCTGTATCAGACCGCGTTCGCCTACCGAGGCGACGCACCCCTCGAGGGGGACGTCGTGGCCGAGGCGGAGCACTCCGTCCTGGGACACCGCTGGGTCGTGGACGCCGCCACCGACCCGGACGCGCGCCGCATCCTCGCGGCGGGCGTGCGCGGCGAGATCCCGCAGGCCCGACTCGAGATGCACGACGAGTCCGGGACCTACCTCGAGACGCGCGCCCCGGACCTCACCCTCCGCGTGATCGGCGCCGATGCGACGGGGGAGCTCGAGGTGCCGGTCGAGCTGTCGGAGACGGATGAGGCGGACGTCGACGGCCCGCGATGCCTCATCGCCGAGGGAGACGGTGTGCGGGCCGTCGTCGCGCGTCTTACCTGAGGGGCGGTCCGCGCGGTCAGAGGCCGCGCGGACCCCAGGACCGCAGCCGGCGATGGCTGGTGAGCGACATGTACAGCGCGATGCACCAGCCGAGGACGGTCCACCCGGTGAGCAGGTTCACCCAGAATACCGCCCACACGTTGGAACGGCCACGGACGGCGGCGACGGCCCATGGAGCCAGGTAGCCCGCCGTGGCGATGGCCAGGACGACGGCGATCGTCGCGTGCAGGGGGCGGTCGCGCTGGTCGGTCATGATCGTCATGGGTCCAGGCTACGCGCGAGACCCGCCGCGGAGGGCGCCCTGTCCACCGTTCCGCAGTGCGCCGATAATGTACATTATGTCAACTAGCCTGTTCTTCGCCTCCCCTTCGGAGGCCGCCTGCACGGCACGCGCCGCGTCGTGAACTGGCCCAGGTGGCCGCGCCGGGCGGCACCGACACCGCGTGCCGGGGTTCACTCCCCCGGGTCTGCGGACAGCCGCTCCAGCAACGGCAGGACAGCCGCCACCGCCGTCCGGCTCTCGTGCCAGAGCCCGTGTCGCAACCGGGAATGGACGGCCTGCTGGCTGATCCCGAGTTCGGCCGCCGCCTCTCGCTGACTGGCGCCGGCTTCGACCAGCCGTCCCGCCGCGTGCTGATCAGCGGACCGGCGCCGTTCCACCGCGGCGACCAGCTGCAGGGTGGCCTCCGCACAGCGCAGATCAGCCTCTCGGCCGGCATCCGAGGCGCGGTCCGCGCGACCTCCGCCCGGCAGCACGAGTCGGCCCGGTGCCCGCCGGGCCCGCCGCCGCTCGGCTGTTGTCAGGTACGACAATGATGAATCCTTGTCGAGGGCATCCTCGGGATCCAACAGCACCGCCCAGGACCCGGTCCGCACGGCCCACAGCGCCAAGCCGACCGTGGCCGCCATGCCGTCGACGACGACGGCCAGCTCGCCGTCGTGCGACGCCGCATCGGTGCCCGGGCCGGATTCGTCGAGAAGCCACGCCGCCGCGGTCACAGCCGCGTCCGGGCGAGGATCGTCGAGCAGCGCGGCTGCCAGACGCCGCGCGTCGTCAGCGGTGGCGGCGGTCGGTCGGATGGGCACCAGATGCACGGACACCATGCAGTGAGCCTACCTCTGACAAAGGCGCTGTCTTGTTGTGGGGCCCGTCTGCCGAGCCGTCCTCGGCCGGACGCTCCGTCCGGACGTCTCGGTGCGCCAGACTGGATGCATGACGTCCTCCCCCACCGCCCGTCGTGTCGTGCCCGCCGAGCATCGCGCCCCGCGCGGCGCCCTGCCTGCGCTTGCCGTCGACCTCCTGCTCACCGTCCTCTTCGTGGCTCTGGGCCAGGGGCAGCACTCCACGGAGCGCGGGCTGCTGGGTCTGCTGGTCACGGCGGCGCCGTTCCTCGCGGGCCTCCTGCTCATGACCGGGCTGACCTCCGGACACCGGACCTGGGCCCGCGTGTGGCCCCACGGCGTGATCGTCTGGCTGGGGACCGTCGCCGTCGGGATGGTCCTGCGCGTGGCCTTCGGCCTCGGTGGCGCACCCGTGTCCTTCGTGCTCGTGGCGCTCGGGGTGCTGGGCGTCCTGCTCCTGGGCCGCCGGGCAGTGACCGCCTGGCTGGTGCGCCGCACCCGGAGGTGAGGAGCCGGCGCGCAGCTAGGATCATCGCGGACACCGGACCCGCAGCATCGAGGAAATGAGGACCGCCCGTGGTCACCGCCATCGTCTTGATCAAGACCGACAAATCCAGCATCCCGGAGACCGCCGAGGCCCTCGCTGCGCTCGAGGGGGTCGGGTCGGTCTACTCCGTGACCGGCGCGTGGGACCTGGTGGCGATGGTCAAGGTGCGCCGCTATGAGGACCTCGCCGACGTGATCGCCGACCACCTCTCCAAGGTCGACGGGATCCAGGACACCGAGACCATGCTGGCCTTCCGGACCTACTCGTCTGAGGACCTCGGCGAGGGATGGGCGCTCGGCTTCGACTCCTGAGCGTCCTCTCCACGACGGGCCCCATCTCGCCGGCGAGGGCCCGTCGTCGCACCATCAGGATCGGGAGAAGGCGACCCAGCGGTCCAGGACGTCACGCGCGGCGCCGGAGTCGATCGACTCGGCGGCCCGCGCCATGTTGGCCGCCAGTCGCTCCATCAGCGGCGCGTCCGCGTCGCGGTCCCAGGCCGTCAGGCCCGCGGCCGCGTTGAGGAGGACGGCGTCGCGGATCGGGCCCTTCTCCCCCGCCAGCAGAGCGCGGACGAGGGTCGCATTGTAGGCGCCGTCCCGCCCGGCCAGGGCCTGGACGGGGGCCAGGTCGATGCCCAGCTCCCGGGGATCGAGCTCGTGGGTGCGCACACCGTCCCGGACCTCCATGACGGTCGACGGCCCCGACGTCGTGATCTTGTCCCGGCCGTCCGCCCCGCGGAAGACGAAGCCGCGCACCCCCCGGTCCGCGAGCACCTGCGCCAGCAGCGGGACCATGGCCTCACTCGAGCAGCCCAGGGCCTGGGCGGTGACCTGGGCCGGATTGCTCAGGGGGCCGAGGAAGTTGAACACGGTGGGCACGCCGAGCTGCTTGCGCACCGGGGCCACATACTTCATGGACGGGTGGTAGTTCTGGGCGAACAGGAACGTGATGCCCACGGCCTCGGCGCACTCCTCGGCCTTCCGGGCCGGCATGGACAAGTCCACGCCGAGGGCCTCGATCACGTCGGCCGCGCCGGCGGTGGACGAGGCGCCGCGGTTCCCGTGCTTGACGATCCGCGCGCCCGCACCTGCGGCCACGAGCGAGGACATCGTGGAGAGGTTCACGGTCCCCAGACGGTCGCCGCCCGTGCCCACGACGTCGAGGGTCTCCCCCGGCACGTGCACCGGGTTCGCCGCCTGCACCATCGCCTCGGTCAGGCCGCGCAGCTCCGGCACCGTCACCCCCTTGGCGGCCAGGGCGAGGAGGAATCCCCCCACCTGCCCCTCGGTGGCATCGCCGGCCATCATCTCCCCCATGGCCCACGCGGCGACGTCGTCGCTGAGGTCCTCACCGACGGTGAGGGCGCGGAAGACCTCCGGCCAGGAGGTCCCAAGGACTGCTGCGGTGTTCTCGGGGGTGCTCACGCACTGAGCCTAGCGGCCCGGCCGCACCCGGCACCGCGTCGTGTCATGCGCCGCGCACCGCGAACCTGAACATCCCCTGGACGCCAGCCCCCGACTGTCACTGAAACCCCCCGACGGTGCTGACGACCTGTCCTGCGACACGGTAGGTTCGATTTACCGCCCGGGCGGTGTTTGGGGCCATAATGGCTGGGTGACCACAGCTAACCCCACTCTCCATCAGCCCACCACGGGGCTCCCGAGCCGGCCGAACATGGTGCAGGTCGGGACCATGGTGTGGCTTGCCAGCGAGCTCATGTTCTTCGGTGGGCTCTTCGCCATGTACTTCACCCTGCGCTCCACGTCTCCGGAGCTCTGGGCCGAGCACACCGCGATCCTCAACGTCCCGCTCGCCGCGGTGAACACGACGATCCTGGTGCTCTCCTCCGTCACCGCCCAGTTCGGCGTCCTCGCCGCCGAGCGCCTTCAGCCCCGCCGCACCGGCGGCTTCCTGCAGTTCGGGAAGTGGGGCATGGTCGAGTGGTTCATCCTGACCTTCATCATGGGCTCGATCTTCGTGGCGGTGCAGTCCTACGAGTACGCGGTTCTCGTCTCCGAGGGTGTGACCGTCGCGGCGAACGCGTACGGCTCGGCGTTCTACATCACCACCGGCTTCCACGCCATCCACGTGACCGGCGGCCTGATCGCGTTCCTCTTCATCATCGGCCGCGCCTACATGGCCCGCCGCTTCGGCCACCACGAGGCGACGTCGGCGATCGTCGTGTCCTACTACTGGCACTTCGTGGACGTCGTCTGGATCGCCCTGTTCTTCATCGTCTACTTCCTGAAGTAAGACGACCCCCACTCACCGCACCGACTTCAGGCCCGGGCCGGCAGCATGAGCGGCCCGCCCGGGAAGAGAACGATAGGAAACCCCCGTGAAGGCACTTTCGCAGAACCGACGCCATCCCCTGATGGGGCTGGCGCTCCTCCTGCTGGGACTCCTGGTGACCGGCGGACTGTACTCCGTCGCGAGCACCGTGAACCAGGCGCAGGCGGCCACGCAGGTCACCGCGGCCGCCTCGGCTGATGACATCTCCGAGGGCGAGAAGCTCTTCAACGCGAACTGCGCCTCGTGCCACGGCACGGGTGCCGCGGGGGGTCCCTCCGGTCCGTCCCTGATCGGTGTCGGCGCCGCCTCCGTCGACTTCCAGGTGGGCACCGGCCGCATGCCGATGCAGATGAACGGCCCGCAGGCCCAGGTCAAGCCGAACCAGTTCAACGACGAGCAGACGGCGCAGCTCGCCGCCTACGTCGCCTCGCTGGGCGCCGGCCCCGCCGTCCCCGAGGACGAGTACCTGGATGTGAACCACGAGGATGTGGACATCACCCGCGGCGGCGACCTGTTCCGCATCAACTGCGCCATGTGCCACAACGCGGCTGCGGCCGGCGGTGCGCTCACCCGCGGCAAGTACGCCCCGTCTCTGCACGGCGTGGAGGAGAAGCACATCTACGAGGCCATGGAGACCGGCCCGCAGAACATGCCGGTGTTCTCCGACTCGAACATCAAGCCCGAGGACAAGCGCGACATCATCGCCTACCTGAAGACCATCGAGAACCAGGGCTCCCCCGGCGGCCTCGCCCTCGGCTCGCTCGGCCCCGTCTCCGAGGGCCTGTTCATCTGGACCGCGGGCCTGGCGCTGATCATCGGCTTCATGGTCTGGCTCACCAGCCGGTCCTCCTGATCCCGTCGGCGCAGGCGCGCCGACCACCCGTCATCGACATTCATCACTCGAGTAAAGGAAACAGGACATATGGGCGAGAAAGGCTTTGAAGGGACCGAGCACCGCTCGGGTTCCCTCGAGCACGCCGGCGAGGACGCGCCCCGGTACGCGATCGACAACCCGGGCCTGCCTCCGCACCGTCCGCGCCTGGCCGATGAGGATCCGAAGGCTGCGAAGCGCGCCGAGCGTCAGGTCTCGGTCATGTTCCTCATCTCCATCGTGGGCACGGTGCTCTTCTTCATCGGCTACTTCGGCGTGGGGCAGATCGGGAACGGTGAGGCGTTCAGCAAGATCTACCTGCAGAACCTGCTGCTCGGCCTGGGCACCGCCCTCGCCATGTTCGGCATCGGCATCGGCGTGGTGCACTGGGCCAAGACCCTGATGCCCGACCACGAGACCGTGGAGGACCGTCATGAGATCCGCTCGGAGGCCGACCGTGTCGCCGCCACCGGGATGATCTCCGAGATCCTGGACGAGTCGCAGATCAAGCGCCGCCCCCTGCTGCGCAACACCCTGATCGGCGCCGCCCTGCTTGCCCCCCTGCCGTTCATCGCCGTGTTCCGCGATCTGGACGACTCGGACAACTTCTCGGATGAGGAGATCCACAACTTCGGTCCGGAGCGTCTGCGTCACACCATGTGGGCCGAGGGCGTGCGCCTCGTGCGCGACCCCACCGGCTCCCCCATCAAGGCCTCGGACGTCACGCTCGGCTCCGCCGTGCACGTCATCCCCGACGGCCTGAACGACCTGGGCCCTGACAAGCTCAACCAGAAGGCCAAGGCCGTCGTCCTGCTCATGCGCCTCGACCCGGCCAAGGTGAAGATCACCCCGGGTCGCGAGGACTGGAACGTGGACGGGATCTTCGCCTACTCCAAGGTCTGCACGCACGTGGGCTGCCCGATCGCCCTGTACGAGCAGCACACCCACCACCTGCTCTGCCCCTGCCACCAGTCGACCTTCGACCTGACGCAGGAGTGCAAGGTCATCTTCGGCCCGGCCAGCCACGCGCTGCCGCAGCTGCCGATCACCGTGGACGACGAGGGCTACCTCGTGGCCCAGAGCGATTTCCATGAGCCCGTCGGGCCTGTCTACTGGGAGCGTGGCTGACACCTATGAGCACCACCGTGAATGAGTTCCAGCCGGCGACCACGACCGGCCGCATCGCCAACTTCGTCGACACCCGCATGGGCATGTCGCCGATCGTGAAGTTCTTCGGCCGCAAGATCTTCCCGGACCACTGGACGTTCATGTTCGGCGAGGTCGCCCTGTACAGCTTCGTCATCCTGCTGCTGTCCGGCGCGTTCCTCACCCTCTTCTTCGACCCCTCCATGTCGGAGGTCGTCTACGACGGGGCCTACGCCCCGCTGCGCGGCATCGAGATGTCCGCGGCCTACGCCTCGACCCTGGACATCTCGTTCGACGTGCGCGGCGGCCTGTTCATGCGCCAGCTGCACCACTGGGCGGCGCTGATGTTCGTGGCGGCCATGTCCGTCCACATGCTGCGCGTGTTCTTCACCGGCGCGTTCCGTCGCCCGCGTGAGCTGAACTGGCTGGTCGGCTGCTTCCTGCTGATGGCCGGCTGGGCCGCCGGCTTCACCGGCTACTCCCTGCCCGACGAGGTGCTCTCCGGCAACGGCCTGCGCATCATCGACGGCATCCTGAAGTCGCTGCCGCTGGTGGGCACGTACCTCTCCGCCTTCTTCTTCGGCGGCGAGTTCCCCGGCCACTCGGTCATCGGCCGCCTGTACGCCCTGCACATCATGATCGTGCCGGCCGCCATCCTGCTGCTGATCGGCATCCACCTGTTCATGGTCGTCGTGCACAAGCACACCCAGTACCCGGGCCCGGGCCGCACCGAGGACAACGTGGTCGGCTACCCGGTGGGCCCCGTGTACGCGGCCAAGGCCGGCGGCTTCTTCTTCATCGTGTTCGGTGTGCTCGCGCTCATCGCCTCCACGGTGACGATCAACGCCAACTGGAACTACGGCCCGTACGATCCGTCCCCGGTGCAGGCCGGCACCCAGCCCGACTGGTACATCGGCGTGTTCGACGGCGCCCTGCGCCTCATGCCGGGCATGATCGGCGACTACTCCTTCCTCTGGAACATCCCGATGCCGTGGGGCTCCTCGGTGTCCCTGCCCATGGGCGTGCTCGTGCCGCTGATCCCGGTCGGCGTCCTGCTCGTCGGCATGTGCACCTGGCCCTGGATCGAGCGGTGGATCACCAAGGACAACACTGAGCACCACCTGCTCGACCGTCCGCGCAACGCCCCGGCCCGCACGGGCATCGGCGTGGCCGCCGTCGTCTGGTACTGCGTCATGTGGGCGGCCGCGTCCTCGGACCTCATCGCCACCCACTTCCACCTCTCCCTGAACGACGTGCTGTACGTGCTGCGCGCGCTGTTCTTCCTCGGCCCGGTGATCGCCTTCATCGTGACCCGCCGCATCTGCCTGTCCCTGCAGCGCAAGGACCGTGAGCTCGTGCTCCACGGCCACGAGGCCGGTGTCATCGAGATGTCCCCCGAGGGCGGCTTCCACGAGCGGCACCGTCAGCTCACCGACTACGAGCTGTACCGCCTGGTGTCCTTCGAGGACCGCCGTCCGGTGGCTGCCATCCCCAGCCGCAACGGCAAGGTGGGCATGCTGGAGAAGGCCCGTGCCGGCCTGAACCGCATGTTCTACCAGGAACGCGTCGCCCCGGTCTCCCGCGAGGAGCTGGTGGAGGCCCGTACCCACGGTCAGCATGGCCACGAGGAGCACCCCGTCGAGCTCGGACACGGCTCGGACGCTCCTCGTCTGGAGCGCTGACCCCGGTCGGCTGATCCTCTGACGAAGGGCCCCGCGCACCACGGTGCGCGGGGCCCTTCGGCGTCCCGGGAGGCGGGCCGCCGCGGCCACCGAGGGAGAGCCCGCCCACGGCCGCAGCGGGCGTCACGAGGCGGTCCAGCGCCCCGCCCCCCCGACTGCCGGGTCTCTGCGTCCTGCGCTGCGGGGTCCTCGTTCGGCGGCCACCTCGGGTGGGCGTGAGCAAAGTGGTGCGCCTCGCTCGTCGCGGCCGGCCGGTTCGGGCACGGACAGGCGTGCGTCCGGTCCGCGACGACGGATGCGGGGCGGATGCAGGTGGCGTTCTACGGGGGCATCCCGAGAGACGGCCGGAGACGGGCACCGTCGATGCTCTGGGTCCTCAAGCGGCTCTCCTCCCACGTGCGCTCAGAGTCGATGAGGTGGCGCCCCACCACGGGTGGGCGCTGCGACATCCGCTCGTCCTCGGAGGGAGGTCCGCGCATGGGCCTCGCCCACGCACACCACTGCCCTCTGTACCGTCCGCTGCGCCCGCCCACCACCAGCTGCGCCCGGACACGGTCGAACGTACCGGCACCGGGCCGGAATCCTCCGCCTGCGTGCCCACCCCGGCAGGGAAAGACCGGCGCCAGACGCCTCAGCGGGTCGCCGCCGCAGGCCGAGGCGCACCGTGCACCTGCAAGCTGTGGGACACGGGCCGACCCCCTAGCGGTGGCGCGCGGAGCTCTGACGGCCTCACGGCGAAGCCGGACCTGTCGCCGCGTGTGGCAGCGGTGCCCGGGCGGGGTGCACCGAGCTGCAACTCAGCGATCGACCAGCACACCCCCTGGCCCGGACCGGGGCGAGAGAGGACGTACCGGCCTGTCACCGCGACCGTGGTCTCGCTCGGGCGTGCACCTGCGAGGCCCAGCGACGCGAGGCGTCGGCGATGGAGGCGGGACACGACGTTCACCGTCGGCCCCTACCCCGGTGGCGACGCTCCCCCGGGCTCGGCCGGCCCCACGGCTGGCAGCGGCCTCATACCCTCCTGCCACACGACGCGGCGGTCTCCGGTCGCCCGGAGCGGGGTGAAAGCCGCGCGGCCGCCGACACGGTCACACGCGGTCGTGCGGCCCACTCCCCGGCCGTGCAGGGCTCATCAGGGCATCGCCGCCCGACCCCTCAGGGCGGCTGCCAACGCACGCGCCGACGTCGGGTGGCCTGCCCAGCGCCGCTGCGCGGCACGCGCGCTCATGGTGCACGGCTCCCGCTTCCCCAGACGCGGCGAGACAGGTCGTGGAGATCCGCCGCCGCGGTGTACGTCGAGCGGCTGGCCGGCTGCCACGACGGCGGGCCGGCCGTACTCAGCGCACAGGGAAACGCCGCAGGCCGGACCCCGAGGGGATCCGGCCTGCGGTGGTGGAACGACGGACGGGTCAGTGGGCGTACTTGCCCCGAGAGAACTCGTAGACCCACCCGAAGGTGAAGTAGGCGGCGGCGACGATGCCGATGATGAAGACCCACCAGCCGACGGCCAGGCCGGTCACGATGATCGCGCAGCCCAGGCCGAGGCCCAGGGGCCACCAGCTCCAGGGAGCGAAGGTGCCGTAGGTGCCGGCGTACTCGACGATCTGACCGTCCTCGTCATCTGCAGGGCCGACGCCGTATTTGTGCTCGGCGGCCCGCAGGTACCAGGCGATCATCCAGGACATCCCGCCCACGGCGTAGATGGCCGGGATGCCTGCCCACTCGGTCCACTCGACCCAGAACCCGTAGAGGGTGGCGGCTGCGATGAAGAACAGGCCGATGATCCAGAAGATGTTGGCTGCGACCTTCACTGGGCGACCTTCTCTCCGAAGGCCTCAGACGTGTTCTGAGGCGAGTGCGGGAAGAGCTCCGGGTGGTGCAGATCCAGCGCCGGACGCTCGGAGCGGATGCGCGGCAGGGAGTGGAAGTTGTGCCGCGGCGGCGGGCACGAAGTGGTCCACTCGAGCGAGCCGCCGAAGCCCCACGGGTCGTCCACGGTGACCTTCTTGCCATAGCGCGAGGTGATGTAGACGTTCCAGAAGAACGGGATCAGCGACGCGCCGAGAACGAAGGAGAACACCGAGGAGAACGCGTTCATCGCCTGGAAGCTGTCCTCCACCATGTAGTCCGCGTAGCGACGGGGCATGCCGATGACACCGAGCCAGTGCTGGATCAGGAACGTGCCGTGGAAGCCCACGAACAGCATCCAGAACTGGATCTTGCCGAGACGCTCGTTCAGCATCTTGCCGGTGAACTTCGGCCACCAGAAGAAGAAGCCGGCGAACATCGCGAACACCACGGTGCCGAAGACGACGTAGTGGAAGTGCGCCACGACGAAGTACGTGTCGGACACCTGGAAGTCCAGGGGCGGCGACGCCAGGATGACGCCGGTCAGGCCACCGAACAGGAAGGTGACCATGAAGCCGAGCGTCCACAGCATCGGGGTCTCGAAGGTGATCGAACCGCGCCACATGGTGCCGATCCAGTTCACGAACTTCACGCCGGTCGGGACCGCGATGAGCATGGTCATCACGGAGAAGAACGGCAGGAGCACGGCGCCGGTCACGTACATGTGGTGCGCCCACACCGTCACGGAGAGCGCGGCGATCGCCGTCGTCGCGAACACGATGGACTTGTAGCCGAAGATCGGCTTGCGGGAGAACACCGGGATGATCTCCGACACGACGCCGAAGAACGGCAGGGCGATGATGTACACCTCGGGGTGGCCGAAGAACCAGAAGAGGTGCTGCCACAGGATGGCGCCGCCGTTCTCCGGGTTGAAGATGTGGCCGCCGAAGCGACGGTCCAGGCCCAGCGCGAAGAGCGCGGAGGCGAACGGCGGGAACGCCACCATGATCAGGATGCCGGTGATGAGCGTGTTCCAGGTGAAGATCGGCATGCGCCACATCGTCATGCCCGGGGCACGCATCGTCAGGATCGTGGTGATGAAGTTGACGCCGCCCATGATCGTGCCGAAGCCCTGGAGGACGAGACCGAACACCCAGAGGTCACCGCCGACGCCCGGCGAGTACGTGGTGTTGGAGAGCGGGGCGTAGGCGAACCAGCCGAACGAGGCCGCACCCTGCGGGGTGAGGAAGCCGGCGGTCGCGATGAGCGAGCCGAACAGGAAGAACCAGAACGCCAAGGCGTTCAGACGCGGGAAGGACACGTCCGGAGCACCGATCTGCAGCGGCACCAGCACGTTGGCGAAGCCCGTGAAGAGCGGGGTCGCGAACATGAGCAGCATGAGCGTGCCGTGCATGGTGAACAGCTGGTTGTACTGCTCCTTCGTCTGCAGGATCTGCATGCCGGGCTCGAAGAGCTCCGCGCGGATCATGAGGGCCATGACGCCGCCGATGCAGAAGAAGACGAAGGACGTGATCAGGTACATGTACCCGAGCACCTTGTGGTCGGTCGTCGTCAGCCAGCTGACGACGATCTTGCCCAGCGAACGGGGCACCACACGAGGCTGCGCCTGTGAGCGCACCTCATCCGTTGCGTACTCGTAAGTGGTCATCAGTGGCTACCTCCACCGCGGGGGGTCTGGAGATCGCGCTCCATCGTCCCGGCGCCGTCAGGGTTGTTGTTGGGATTGCGGCTGTACTCTTCGCCCACCTGACCCGGCTCCATCTCCTCGAGGCGCTGGACGAACTCCGTCTCGTCGACGACCTCCACGTTGAAGAGCATCTCGGAGTGGAACTCGCCGCACAGCTCGGCGCACTTGCCGTCGTAGCTGCCCAGCTCCTGGGGGGTCAGGTACAGGTGGTTGGTCTTGCCGGGCACCATGTCGCGCTTCTGGAGGAACTGCGGGATCCAGAAGGAGTGGGCCACGTCACGGGACTTCAGCTCGAAGTGCACCGGCACGTCGTTCGGCAGGTACAGGACCGGAAGGGTGTCACGCACGCCCTCGGTGCCGTCCAGCTGGGCCTGGATGCCGGAGTAGTGGGCCTCGATGACCTCGCCGTTCTCCTGCTCGTAGGAGTAGTTGAAGTCCCAGGACCACTGCTTGCCGTACACGGTGACGGTCAGCGGCGAGTCGTCCACGGGGCGGTCGACCTCGGTCTGGACGCGGTCGGTGAAGCCCCAGAGGGTGAAGACCATCAGGATCGGGATGGCCGTGAACATGGTCTCGAGCGGCACGTTGTAGGCCGTCTGCTTCGGGAAGCCCTGGTCGTTCTTGCGACGGCGGTAGGCCACCATGCACCAGATCATGGCGCCCCAGGCCAGCAGGCCGACGGCCATGGCCGCGATCCAAGAGTTCACCCACAGGTCGGTGAGCTGGGCGTTGTGGTTGGTGGTCTCCCGGGTGCCGGGGTACCAGCCGCGCTGGACCTCTGCCGAACAGCCGGTCAGCACCAGGAGCGCCGTGGTGCCCACGGCACCGGCGCTCCAGCGGCGGCGAGTCCGACGTCCGGCGTCATTCTGTGCTCTCACAGACGGCCTTCCTCTTCATCTCGTGTGCGAGGGGCGTCCCCGCTCCCCCGACGATTCGGCGACTTCTCGCAGCGTCCTCGCAGGGAGCACGGGTATGCCCTGATGATTCAGAGCCAGTCTAAGCCGAAACACGCGGATTCACCGCACCGTGACACGTGCCGATCGTGTCTGGGAGTCGGGTCCGAGCATCCTGGGCACGGTGCCCGGGCACGACGACGGCGGGCCGGCCGAGGCCGACCCGCCGGTTCGCGGTCCGAGGCGCTCCGGGCGCCCGCAGATCAGTGGAAGGAGTCGCCGCAGGCGCAGGAGCCGCCCGCGTTGGGGTTGTCGATCGTGAAGCCCTGCTTCGAGATGGTGTCCTCGAAGTCGATGGTCGCGCCCATGAGATAGGGCACGCTCATCTTGTCGACGATCACCTCGACCCCGTCGTAGTCACGGACGGTGTCGCCGTCGAGGACGCGCTCGTCGAAGTAGAGCTGGTAGATCAGGCCAGAGCAGCCGCCCGGCTGCACGGCGACCCGCAGCCGCAGGTCCGTGCGACCCTCCTGCTCGAGCAGCGAGCGCACCTTGCCGGCCGCCACGTCGGTCAGCTCGACCTCGTGCGGGGGCAGGCCCTCGGCGTCCTGGGTTGCGCCGATCTCGACGCCGGTCTCCTCTGCGGACAGAGCCATCGTGACCTCCTCAGATCATGGGGCGCGGACGGGGCCGTCACGCGCGTGTGGTCTCCTGGACAACACTAGCCGCCCACGGGGCATTCCCGGCCCGCCGCACCGACGGGCCGGGCGGCGCTCACGCCGAGAGCCGCGCGAGCCAGAGCGCCTCGGCCACGACGGCCCGCTTGAAGTCGTCGATGTGCAGCGACTCGTTGGCCGAGTGCGCCCGCGTGTCCGGGTCCTCCACGCCCGTGATGAGGAGGGTGGCCTCCGGGAAGACCTCGGCGAGGTCCGCGGTGAACGGGATGGAGCCGCCCATGCCGATCGCCCGGGGCTCGACGCCCCAGGCGTCCTCCAGGGCGGCCATCATCGCGGCCGCGGCGGGGGCCGAGGTGTCCGTCGTGAACGGCTGACCGAACTCCCCCGCGGTGACCGTGATCTCCGCGCCGAGCACCGCCGCGGACTGCGCCTCCAGGTGGGTGCGCAGCGCCTCGAAGGCCTCCGCGGGCTCCATGCCGGGGCCCAGGCGCAGCGAGAACTTCGCGCGCGCCGCGGGCTGGATCGTGTTCGAGGACTCCGCGACCGAGGGCGCGTCGATCCCGATGATGCTCAGCGCGGGAGCGTTCCACAGCCGGTCCGCGACCGGGCCGCGGCCGGCCAGGGTCACCCCGTCCAGCACGCCCGCGTCCGCACGGAAGACGTCCTCGGGGTAGTCCAGGCCCGCGGTCTGCCGCGGCTCGAGGCCGGGCACGGCGACCGCGCCGTCCGCGTCGTGGAGCGTGGCGATCAGCCGCGAGAGCAGGACGACGGCGTCCAGGACCGGCCCGCCGAACATGCCGGAGTGCACGGCGTGGTCGAGCACCCGGACGGTCACCGTGCCGTCCACCAGCCCACGCAGGGAGGTGGTCAGCGCGGGCTCCCCCACGGCCCAGTTGGACGAGTCCGCGACCACGATCGCGTCGGCGTCGAGGCGCGCCCGGTGCTTCTCCAGGAAGGTGCGGAAGGTGGGCGAGCCGGCCTCCTCCTCGCCCTCGATGAAGACGCGGACGCCGACGCCGGCGTCGGGCAGGACGTCCCGCAGGGCGGCGAAAGCGGCGAGGTGGACCATGATGCCGGCCTTGTCGTCGGCGGCGCCGCGGCCGTACAGCCGCCCGCCGCGCTCGGTGGCCACGAGCGGCGGGGTGTCCCAGAGGTCCTCGTCCCCGATCGGCTGCACGTCGTGATGGGCATACAACAAGACGGTGGGCTTGTCAGAGGCGCCGGGCTTCTCGCCGATCACCGCCGGCCCACCGGGCCGGTCGTCGTCGCGGGTCTCGGTCACGATCTCCACCTCCTGCAGGCCCGCCTCGCGCAGCAGGCCCGCGACGGCCTCGGCGGACCGCTCGAGCTGGGTGCGGTCCGCGGAGTCCCAGGCGATGCCCGGGATCGCCACGAGGTCGGTGAGGGTCTGGAGGGTCGTCGGGAAACGGGCCTCGACGGCCTCACGGACGGCGGAGACGAGGGCCGCGTCCTGCGGCGCACGGGAGGTGATGTCAGTCATGACGGCCAGCGTAGACGGCGGCCGAGCCGAGGGCCGCGCCTCCGGGCGGGCCGGACGCGCCCCACCACTAGACTGGAGGGGTGTTCAAGCGAGACAAGACCCCCGAGACCGCGCCCGCCCCCTCGACTCACGGCTCCTCGGCCGCTCCCGCCGAGGGCGCCGCCGTGGCCGAGGCCGGGCCGCGCGACCGCTCGCAGGGCAAGAAGGGCCCGACTCCGCGGCGCCGCGACCAGGAGGCCGCGCGCCGTCGCACCCTGGTCCCCGAGGATCGCAAGGCGGCCCGCAAGGCCGAGCGTCAGGCGATGGCCCAGGAGCGGATGCGCCAGCGCGCCGCGCTGGAGACCGGGGACGAGCGCGGCCTCCCGGCGCGCGACAAGGGACCGCAGAAGCGCTGGGTCCGTGACTACGTGGACGCACGCACCGGCATCGGCGAGTGGCTCATGCCCGTCGTCTTCGCCTACGTCCTGCTCATGTTCATCCCCGGCCGCGAGGCGCAGCTGATCCTGATGATCAGCCTGTACGTCCTCGTGGCCCTCGTGCTCATCGAGAGCTTCCTGGTCAGCCGGCACATCAAGAAGGGCCTCACGGAGCGCTTCGGCACGCCGGAGTCCGGGACCGGCTTCTACGGCATCATGCGGGCCCTGCAGTTCCGCCGCCTGCGTCTGCCCAAGCCCCAGGTCAAGCGGGGCGAGTACCCCGCCTGACACGACACCGCGCCACGGCCCGGACCCCGGTGGGTCCGGGCCGTCGCGTCCCCGGCGAGCAGACCGTCAGCCCCGCAGGGACCGGGCCAGCCCGGCGGTGATCCGGCCGGCCCAGAACGGGCCCTCGTAGAGGAACGCGGTGTAGCCCTGGACGAGGTCCGCGCCCGCGTCGAGCCGGGCCTGGACGTCGTCGGCGTCCGTCACCCCGCCCACGCTGACGACGGCGGTGCCCGTCGGCAGCGCCGCCCGCAGGACCTCCAGCACCCGCATCGACCGCTCCTGGAGCGGGGCGCCGGACAGGCCGCCCGCGCCCAGGGCGTCCACGTCGGCACGCGGGGTGCGCAGACCCTCCCGGGAGACGGTCGTGTTGGTCGCGATGACGCCGTCGAGCCCGAGGCGCTCGGCGAGCGCCCCGACGGCGCGCACGTCGTCGTCCGCCAGGTCCGGGGCGATCTTCACGGTCAGCGGCACGCGACGGTCCGGGACCGCACGGTCGGCCTCCTCGCGCACCGCCGTGAGGATCGGCTCCAGCGCGTCGATCTCCTGCAGCTGGCGCAGCCCCGGCGTGTTCGGCGAGGACACGTTGACCGTCAGGTAGTCGGCGTGGGGCGCGAGCAGGCGGGTCGAGGCCCGGTAGTCGTCCGCCGCGTCCTCGAGGGGGACCACCTTGGTCTTGCCGATGTTCACGCCCAGGACCGGCCGGGCCGGGCCGAAGCGGCGCTCCAGTGTCTGCCGGGTCCGCGCCAGGCGGGGGGCGACGGCCGCCGCGCCGTCGTTGTTGAAGCCCATGCGGTTGACCAGCGCCCGGTCGTCCACGAGACGGAACAGTCGCGGCTGCGGGTTGCCGGGCTGCGGCTGCGCCGTGATCGTGCCGACCTCGATGTGGCCGAACCCGAGGTCGGCCAGAGCGGCGGTCCCCCGGCCGTCCTTGTCGAACCCCGCGGCCAGGCCGAAGGGCGTCGGGAACCGCAGGCCCATGACCGTGCGCGCGAGCATCGGGTCCGGGCGGAAGGCGGCGCGCAGGGCGGCGGACGCCCCGGTGCGCTCGACCAGCCGGATCGCGTCGAAGCCCCGATGGTGCGCCTGCTCCGCGTCCATGCCGCCGAACACGGCACGGAAGAAGGGCGGGTACAGGCGAGGCGCACGGGAGGTCAGGAGGCCGTCGACGGCGGACTTGGGATCAGGCAGCTGCATGCCCCCATCCTCGCACGGGCCTCCCGCCCGTCCGGGGTCCTCCTAGAGTGGTCGGATGGCCCGTGACCCGATCCAGCCGACGCCCCCGGACCCCTCCGCCCCGCACGGCGCACCCGCCGGCGGACCGACGGAGGAGGACACCCGCCCGTTCCTCGACGATCCGCCGGGCCTGGGCTGGGTCCCGGACGGGCTGCCGGGCTTCGAACGATGCACGCTCGGCCTCGACACCGATGAACAAGGACAGAACCTTGTCACAGTGGTGCGTCCGCGCACCGACGCCGCCCGTGACCCGGCCCGGCGGCCCATCCTCTCGGTGCACGGCTGGAGCGACTACTTCTACAACGCCCCGCTCGCCCACGCGTTCGAGGCCGCCGGCTATGCCTTCCACGCCGTCGACCTCCGCCACTACGGCCGCTCGCTGCGCACGGGACAGACGCCCGGCTGGACGGACGACCTGGCCCGCTACGACGCGGACCTCGAGGCCGCGTTCGAGACCATCGCCCAGGACCACCCGTTGCCGCCCATCCTCATGGGACACTCCACCGGCGGGCTGATCGCCGCGCTGTGGGCGGACCGGAATCCCGGCCGCCTCGCCGCGCTCGTGCTCAACAGCCCGTGGCTGGAGATGCAGGGCAGCGCGGGGGTGCGCCTGCTGGCGAAGTCCATCGTGGGGCCCGTCTCCGCCATGAAGCCCTACGCCATGCTCACACTGCCGCGCATCGACCACTACTGGCGCACCCTCTCGGACCAGGCCGAGGGCGAATGGGACCTGCACCCGCTCTGGCGTCCCCCGCACGCGTTCGAGGTGCCGGCCGCCTGGCTGAGTGCGGTCCTCTCGGGGCACCGGGCCGTGGCCGGGCGGCTCGACGTCACCGTGCCGATCCTCGTGCTCGTCTCCGCGCGCGGGCATCGGGGCACGTCCTACGCCGAGGCGATGCTGACCTCGGACATCGTCCTGGACCCCGACGCCATGGCCCGCCGCTCCCTGCGGCTCGGCGACCGGGTGACCGTCCACCGGCTCCCCGACGCGCTGCACGACGTGTTCGCCTCCCCCGCGTCGGTGCGCGAGGCGGCCGGTGCCGCGACGCTCACGTGGCTGGGGGCCTACGCGCCGCCGTCGGCGTCCGAGGCCGAGTCCGGCGCGCCGGACGACGGCGCCGGCTGAGGGGTGTCCACGGCGCCGCCGTAGCGGCGGTCCCGGCGGGCGTAGGTCTCGACGGCGGCCCACAGGGTCCGCCGGTCGACGTCCGGCCACAGCACGTCCAGGAACAGCAGCTCCGCGTAGGCGGACTGCCACAGCAGATAGTTGGACAGGCGCTGCTCCCCCGAGGTCCGCAGGAACAGGTCCACGTCCGGGACGACGTCGACGTCCTGACCCGTGCGGAAACCGCGGTCGAGGTAGCGGGTGATGACGTCCTCGCTGATCTCCCCCGGCCGCATCCGGCCGGCCCGGACCTCTTCGGCGATCGCCTGGACGCCGTCCAGGATCTCGGCCCGGCTGCCGTAGTTCACGCACATGTGCAGGGTGGTGCCGGTGTTGTGGCGCGTGAGCTCCTCGGCCTCCTGCAGCTCCCGGATCACGGGGGTCCAGAGGCGCGGGGCCCGCCCGTTCCACCGGATCCGCACGTTCCACGAGTGCAGGGTGTCCCGCTGCCGGCGCAGCACGTCCCGGGAGAAGCCCATGAGGAAGCGCACCTCCTCCGCCGAGCGCCGCCAGTTCTCCGTGGAGAACGCATACGCGGACACGTGGCCGATCCCCAGCTCCACCGCCCCGGCGACGACGTCCAGCAGCGCCGCCTCGCCGGCCCGATGGCCCTCGGTGCGCGGCAGGCCGCGCTGGTTGGCCCACCGTCCGTTGCCGTCCATCACGATCGCCACATGCCGGGGCACGCAACGCGGGTCGATCCGCGGGGCGACCGCACCCGAGGGGTGCGGCGGCGGGGACTGCGGGGCTCGGTCGGCGCTCATGGTCTCCTCTCGACGCGCGGGGCGGGGAGGCCGAGGTCCTGGTCCAGGACGGACAGGGACACCAGGCGCCGCTCGGCGTGGAACTGCAGGTACGCGGCCACGATACCGGCCGCCTCGCGGCGGGCGGGGGCCCCGGAGGCGTCCGCGGTGGCCCAGTCCCCCGCCGCGAGGGCCGAGAGCAGGTCGAAGGTCTCCGGGGCTGGGTGCGCGGCACCGGGTGGCCTGCATTCGAGACAGACGGCCCCGCCGAGGCCCACGTGCAGCGCCGTGTGCGGGCCGGG
>NZ_RBLN01000116.1:0-6440 GCF_003989405.1 Micrococcus sp. HSID17227
TCTCAGGTCGGCGATCAGGGCGGTCAGCAGCAGGATCGCGCCGGCGGCCACGGGCTCGACCCACCCGGGGGCGTCCACGGGCACCATCACGCGCATGATCACGAGCAGCGGCCAGTGCCACAGGTACGCGGCGTAGGAGCGGCGCCCCCACCAGCGCAGGAACCCGTTGCCCAGCGCGCGAGAGAGCGAGTCGCGCCGGTCGCCCTGCACCACGTGCCAGACGATGAACGCGACGACGGCGGACAGGCCCGCCAGCACTCCGCGGTACGTGCTCGCGTGGCCGCCGTCGACCAGGGCGAAGCCCGCCGCGAGCACCGCGACGGCGCCCCACGCGACGGCCACCCGCGTGGCCGAGGTCCGCGGCTCGGGGCCGCCGTGCTCGGGCCGGGGCACATGGGCCAGGCCGATCGCCACGCACGCGCCGAACAGCAGGCCGAAGGCGTGGGTGTCCGTGCCGAAGTAGAGGCGGGCCTGTTCGAACCCGTGCCACGAGCCCCAGGCCATCCACGCCGCGGAGGCCACGGCCGCGACCGCGACCGCGAGGATACGACGTCGGTCCGCCACCCGCCCCGAGTTCACCGTGCTGCGCGGCGGCCAGGTGAGCAGGAGCAGCCCCCAGAGGAGCAGGGGCCAGAGGATGTAGAACTGCTCCTCGATCGCCAGGGACCACAGGTGCTCGAACAGAGGCGGCGAGGCGCGGTTGAAGTAGTCCCCGCCCTCGAGGATCATCACCCAGTTGCTGGTGTAGGTCAGGGCGCCGAACCATTGGCGACCCAGGCCCGCGGGGAACTCGTCCACCGCCAGCCACGCGAGCGCGGTGGTGCCCACGAGCGCCATCAGCATGGCCGGGATGAGTCGTCGGACGCGCTTCATCCAGAAGGTGCCCAGCGCCACGCCCCGGCCCGCGTCCACACCACGGACCAGGCCGGTGGTGATGAGGAAGCCGGAGAGCACGAAGAACATGTCCACGCCCACGAACCCGCCGCGCAGGAACGTGGGCCAGGCGTGGAAGACGAGCACGGCGAGCACCGCGATCCCCCGCAGCCCGTCGAGGGCGGTCACCCGGCCGGGGCCGCGACTGACCCGCGTGCCGACCTTGACGGCGGGCACGCCGTCCTCGGGCGACAGGGCATGGCGGGGCACGGACGCGGTGCGCTGGTCGGAACTCACAGCGGTCGATCATCCCATCCGGACCTGGATGGGCCAAAGCCTCCGGCTATCCCCGCCCACCCCACCGGGTTGGGGGCGGTTTCCGGCGGTATTCCGCTCCCAAAGCACCGGTTTCCGCCCCGGAAGCGGGGGGCGGGCGCCGGTCAGTGGTCGCGCAGCGCCTCGATGAGCTCGTCCTTGGTCATGGTGGAGCGGCCCTCGATGTCGAGCTCGCGGGCCCGCTTCGCGAGCTCGTCCTTGGTCCAGTCCTCGTAGGAGCCGGCCTCGCCGCCGCGCTCGGCGACCTCGTCCCGGCCGTCCCGGGCGGAGGCGTTGGCGATCCGCGCGGCCTTCTCCTCGCTCGCGCCCTCGCGGCGCAGCGTCTCGTAGACCTCGGGGTCCTTGATGTTGGAGGTGCCGGGGCCCATGGGGGCGCCGTTCTTCTCGGTCTTCTTCTCAGCCATGCGGCCAGTGTGGTCCCGGCCCGACGACGGGTGGAAGGTCCGCCGCGCCGCCTCAGTCCTGCTGGGCCTCCGGCTGCTCGGCCCACCAGCGCCGCAGCTCCGCCTCGGCCTCGGCCGGCTCGTGCGGCCCCTCGTCCAGGCGCCACTCGAGCAGGTGGGTGTACGCCCGGCCCACCACCGGGCCCGGGCGGATCCCCAGCAGCGCCATGATCTGCTGCCCGTCCAGGTCCGGCCGCACAGCCGCGAGCTCCTCGGCCTCGGCGATCTCGGCGATGCGCCGCTCGAGGTCGTCGTACGCGTGGGCCAGCCGCTCGGCCTTGCGCCGGTTGCGGGTGGTCACGTCCGAGCGGGTCAGCGCGTGCAGGCGGGGCAGCAGATCGCCGGCGTCGTGCGCGTACCGGCGGACGGCGGAGTCGGTCCAGCCGGCCTCGCCGTAGCCGTAGAACCGCATGTGCAGCTCCACCAGACGGGCCACCGCCTTGATCGTGTCGTTGTCGAACTTCAGGGCACGCAGCCGCTTGCGGACGAGCTTGGCCCCCACGGTCTCGTGGTGCCGGAAGGTGACGGCCCCGCCCTTCTCGAAGCGGCGCGTGGCCGGCTTGCCGACGTCGTGCAGCAGCGCCGCCAGGCGCAGCACGGGGTCGGGGGTCGACGGCGCGTACTCACCCTCCAGCTCCATGGCCTGATCCAGCACGGTCAGGGAGTGGGCGTAGACGTCCTTGTGGCGGTGGTGCTCGTCCGACTCGAGCTGCAGGGCGGGCAGCTCGGGCAGGACGTGGTCGGCCAGGCCGGTGCGCACGAGCAGGTCGAGGCCGGCGCGCGGGTGCGCCCCGCAGACGAGCTTGACGAGCTCCTCGCGGACGCGTTCGGCGGAGACGATCGTGATCCGCTCGGCCATCGCGGCCATGGCCTCCTCCACCTCGGGGGCCACGGCGAAGCCGAGCTGGGAGGCGAACCGGGCGGCGCGCATCATGCGCAGCGGGTCGTCGGAGAAGGAGTCCTCGGGGGTGCCGGGGGTGCGCAGCACGCCGGCGTGCAGGTCCCGCATGCCGCCGAAGGGGTCCACGAGCTCGAGGGCGGGCAGGCGCAGGGCCATGGCGTTGACGGTGAAGTCGCGGCGCAGCAGGTCGTCCTCGAGGCTGTCGCCGAAGGCCACCTGCGGCTTGCGGCTGGCCGGGTCGTACTGCTCGGCCCGGTAGGTGGTGACCTCGAGCTGCCAGCCGGCCTTGCGGAAGCCGATAGTCCCGAACCGCCGTCCCACGTCCCACGTGGCGTCCGCCCAGCCGGCGCCCACGGCCTCGGACGCGTCCGGGTCGGCGTCCGTGGTGAAGTCCAGGTCCGGCGACGTCCGCCCCAGGAAGAGGTCGCGGACCGGGCCGCCCACCAGGGAGAGCTCGTGGCCGGCGGCCTCGAACCTCCGCCCCAGCTCCACGACGACGGCGGGCAGGGTGGCGTCCGCGGGGAAGCCGGGGGGCAGCGCGTGGGTGGCGGTGGTCAGATCCATGATGCCTACAAGGGTGCCAGACGGTCCCGGCACGGGCCCGCGCGGGCCGGGCTAGAGTTGACGGCATGACCCGCCCCGATCCCTCCGCGCACCGGGGCGCCCCCCTGCCCTCCGCGCTGGGGGCGTGGCGTCGCCGGCCGCAGCCGCCTCTGCGCCCCGTCACCCCGGCCCCCGCGGGACCCCGTTCCGCCGCTGCCGCCTCCCTGCCCACGGTGGAGGAGGTCTCCGCCGGCGGCGTCATCGTCCGCGAGCACGACGGCGGCCTCGAGGTGGCCGTGATCGCCCGCTACAACCGCGGTGGCCGGCTCGAGTGGTGCCTGCCCAAGGGCCATCCCGAGGGCGAGGAGGACCACCGGCAGGCGGCCGTGCGCGAGGTGGAGGAGGAGACCGGGATCGCCGGCCACATCCTCGAGCCGCTCGGCGCGATCGACTACTGGTTCACAGTCGCCCGGCACCGCGTCCACAAGACCGTGCACCACTTCCTGCTGCGCGCCACGGGCGGCGAGCTGACCACGGAGAACGACCCGGACCACGAGGCCGTGGACGTCGCATGGGTGCGCCTCGAGGACGTCGCGCGCCGCCTCTCCTTCGCCAACGAGCGCCGGATCGTCGACCTGGCCCGCCAGGTGGTCGACCAGCACTTCCCCCCGGGCGGTGCCCGGGGCCCCCGCCCCTGATCCACCGCCCCCGGCACGGGGCCTTCCGACCACGATTGGGTGACCCTTGAGCAGCAGACCCGCCCCGCGCCGAGCGCAGGACCCCGCCCACGCCGGCGTCGCCGACGAGGAGCCGACGACGACGGACCCCGCCCCCGCCACGGATCCGGCCGCCGTGGACCCCGCGGACGAGACCCCCGAGGGCGAGCGCCGCGCCGGCCGGTCCACCGCGATCATGGCCTCCGGCACGCTCCTCTCCCGCGTGCTGGGCCTCGTCCGTGCGACGCTGGTGACGGTGGCGATCGGCCTGTCCGCGGACATGGCCGACATCTTCGAGATCGCCAACTCCCTCCCGAACGTGATCTACCTGCTCCTGGTGGGCGGCGTGTTCAACGTCGTGCTCGTGCCGCAGCTGATCAAGCACGCCCGCGACGCCGACCGGGGCGCGGACTACACCTCCCGCCTGATGACGCTCGGCACGCTCGTGATGCTCGCCGGCACGGTGGTGGTCATGCTGGCGGCGGCCCCGCTCATGACGGCCCTGACCCGCGGCTGGTCGCCGGAGAAGCTCGAGATGGCCACCGTGTTCGCCCTGTGGTGTCTGCCCCAGGTGTTCTTCTACGGCATGTACGCGCTGGTGGGGCAGGTGCTCAATGCCAACGGGCGCTTCGGCGCCTACATGTGGGCGCCGGTGCTGAACAACGTCGTCGCGATCGGCGCGATCGTGCTGTACCTGGGCATGTTCGGGGCGTACCGGGCCGGGGACGACCTCGCCGGGTGGACGAGCGCACAGACGGTCGTGCTGGCCGGCGGCCACACCCTGGGCGTCGTGCTGCAGGCCGTGATCCTCTTCCTGCCGCTGCGCGGGCTCGGCCTGGGTCTGCGCCCGCGGTTTGGCTGGAAGGGCATCGGCCTGCGGGACACCGGCCGGATCGCCGGGTACACCCTGATCACGATGGTCGCCACGAACGTGGTGCTCCTGCTGTGCCAGCGGTACGTCACCTCCGCCACGGAGGCCCGCGACCGCGGCGAGCTGCGCATCCCCGGCACGGAGACCTGGAGCGCCGAGATGGCGCAGGCGGCCATCCCCGGTGTGGCCGCGTACAACATGGCGATGCTGATGGCCGTGCTGCCCCATTCGGTGTTCGTGCTCTCCCTGGCCACCGTGCTCTTCAACCGGCTGGCCCGCGCCATGGGCCGCCAGGACATGTCCGCGGTGCGACGCACGACGGCGCAGGGTCTGCGCGCGTTCACCGTGCCGCTGATGTTCTGCCTCGCCGGCGTGGTGGTCCTGGCGGGCCCCCTGGGCCGCGTCTTCGGCTCGACGGCCGAGACGGCGATGGTGGCCGGCGTCGCGGTGGGCTCGGTCCTGCTCGCGCTGGCGCTGTCCATCCCGTTCCGCTCGGGCTCCTTCTACCTGCTGCGCGTGTTCTACGCCGCCGAGGACGCCAAGGTGCCGATGGTGGTCCAGGTCAGCGGCTCGCTCCTGATGCTGCTGCTCTCGTGGGCGGGCGCGATGCTGCTGCCGCTGTGGTCCATGGCCCTGTGGGTCGCGGTCGCCTCGTCCGTCTCGTACGTGTACCAGTTCGTCCTGACCCATGTGCTCACCGTGCGCCGGTTCGGGGACTACGGCCTCGCATCCGTGCTGCGTGCCCACGTCCAGACCGGCCTGGCCGCGCTGGCCGCGGCGGCCGCGGGCGTCGTCGTCGTGTGGCTGCTGGGCGGGTACACCGGCGGGTTCGCGTGGAACTCCATCGGGACGGCGCTGCTTACGTGCGCGGTGGCGGCCGTGGCGATGGGTCCGGTGTACCTGATGGTGCTGCGGGCCATGCGGTTCCCCGAGCTGGACGACGCCCTCCGGCCGCTCGTCGCCCGCGTGCCGGCGCTGGGTCGTCTGCTGCGCGTCGGCTGATCTCTGGCCGCGACGGCCACGCCACGTATCATCGGATTCCGACCCCGTCGTCAGGAGAAGAGCCCGTGCCCCAGCCCATCGCCGTCGGCGCCGTCCTGGGCGGCCGCTATCGCATCACCCAGCACGTGGTGACGTCCGCGGACCAGGACATGGTGTTCCTGGGCACGGACCAGGTGCTCAACCGCCGCGTCACCGTGCTCGTGGCCTCACGTGAGAACGCCACGCAGGTGGCCTCGTCCGCGCGGGAGCTGGCCACGGGCGAGCGCACCGACGACGTGCAGGTGCTCGACCTGGGGCTGTCCGAGGGCCGCACGTACCTGATCGCAGGCGGGGACCCCGACCCGGACGTCCTGCTGGGTCTGGCGTACCCGCAGGAGCTGTACGTGGAGCCGTTCCAGACGGACAGCCTCGGCTCCGAGCTGTTCGGCGAGTCGCGGACCGGAGACCCCCACGCCTACGACGACGACGAGGCGTACTACACCGACCTCGACCGCCGGCTCCGCGCGGACGAGGACGAGGCCCAGCGTCGTCCCGGGTTCCTGAACCGCCTCTCCGAGCGCCTCGCCGAGCGGGTCCGTCCCTCCGACGGCACCGCGGCGAAGGCGGCCGCCGGGGCGTCGGCCCTGGCCGCGGCGGACGCCGCCACCCGGAAGCAGCAGGAGGAGCGCGGGCGGGCCGCGCGGGGGGCCGCGGAGCGGGCCGAGCGGGAGCGCAAGGAGGCCGCCGAGCGCGCAGAACGCGAGCGCCGGGAGGCG
>NZ_RBLN01000117.1:0-6846 GCF_003989405.1 Micrococcus sp. HSID17227
CCGCCGGGCCGCCGGACGGGCTCCCACCCCGGCGCGGGCGGCGCCGCCGCGCAGGGCGCCGACGACCTCGCCGGTTCGGTCTCCGGCCCGCCGCCGACGCGTCCGGCCGCGCCGCCGTCCGCCTCGTCCCAGTCCCGCATCGGTCTCCCCTCTCCGCCGCGCCGTCCGTTCCAGCCCAGGGTGCCGCATGTCCCCGAGCGTCACGGCGGTTGTCCACAGGTCCGGGCCCGAGGACTACAGTGGACGTCATGCCCGAGACACCCCTGCCGCCCCTGCGCGTGCTCGGCCTGGCGCCCGACCTGGTGGACTACCACGCCGCCTGGGACGCCCAGCGCGCCCTGCACGCGGACGTCGTCGCCGGCCGCTCCGACGGCGAATTCCTCCTCCTGGAGCACGAAGCCGTCTACACGGCCGGTCGTCGCACCGAGGACGCCGAGCGCCCCACGGACGGCGCCCCCGTCGTGGACGTGGACCGCGGCGGCAAGATCACATGGCACGGGCCGGGCCAGCTGGTCGGCTACCCCGTGGTCCGGCTGCGCGACCGTGCCCACGTCAAGGACTACGTCTGGTTCCTCGAGGAGCTGCTGATCCGCACCGCCGCCGAGTTCGGCGTCACGGCCGTCCGCGTGGACGGGCGGGCAGGCATCTGGGTCCTCGCGGACCGGGACGACGACGGCACGGCCCGCCCGGACCGCAAGGTCGGCGCCATCGGCCTGTCCATCCACGACGGCGTCTCCATGCACGGCTTCGCGCTGAACTGCTCCAACTCCCTGGCCCCCTACGAGGGGATCATCGCGTGCGGCATCACGGACGCCGCCACCACCACCCTGTCGGTCGAGACGGGCCGGACCATCACGCCGGCCGACGTCGTCCCGGTGCTCACCCGTCATCTGGACGAGCTCGGGCCGGCGTACATCGCCGTCACCCCCACGGAAGGAATCCCCGCATGAGCCTCGCCCCCGAAGGCCGCCGCCTGCTGCGCGTGGAGGCGCGCAACGCCGAGGTGCCCGTCGAGCGCAAGCCCGAGTGGATCAAGGCCAAGGTCCACATGGGCCCCGAGTACATCGGCCTGAAGAACAAGGTCAAGTCCGCCGGCCTGCACACCGTGTGCGAGGAGGCCGGCTGCCCCAACATCTTCGAGTGCTGGGAGGACCGCGAGGCCACGTTCCTCATCGGCGGCGACATCTGCACCCGCCGGTGCGACTTCTGCGACATCACCTCCGGCAAGCCGCGTCCCCTGGACATGGAGGAGCCGCAGAAGGTCGCCGAGAACATCCGCGAGATGGACCTGCGGTACGCCACCGTCACGGGCGTGGCCCGTGACGACCAGAAGGACGGCGCGGCGTGGCTCTACGCGGAGACCATCCGCCGCATCCACGCGCTCAACCCGGGGACCGGCGTCGAGATCCTGCCGCCGGACTTCGGCGCGGTGCCGGAGCTCGTCCAGCAGGTGTTCGACGCGCGGCCCGAGGTGTTCGCGCACAACCTGGAGACGGTGCCGCGCATCTTCAAGCGCATCCGCCCGGCCTTCACATACGAGAAGTCCCTCAAGGTGCTCACGATGGCCAAGGCCGACGGGCTCGTCACCAAGTCCAACCTCATCCTGGGCATGGGCGAGGAGGACCACGAGATCGACCAGGCCCTGGTGGACCTGCACGAGGCCGGCTGCGACATCATCACCATCACGCAGTACGTGCGGCCCTCGAAGCTGCACCACCCCATCGACCGCTGGGTGAAGCCGCAGGAGTTCGTCCAGTGGTCCCAGCGCGCCGAGGAGATCGGCTTCCAGGGCGTCATGGCGGGCCCGCTGGTGCGCTCGTCGTACCGCGCGGGCAAGCTCTACGCGCAGGCCATGCAGCGCCTCGGCCGGACCCTGCCGGAGAACCTGGCGCACCTGGCCGGGGAGAAGACCGCCCGCCAGGAGGCCTCCGCTGTCGTCGCCCAGATGTCCTGAGCCGCCCGACTAGACTGGATCCCGTCATGACGAAGAACAGCCAGCCCCCCGCATCCTCCTCCGGCTCCACCTCCGCCACGGTCAAGGAGGTCAAGGCCATGCAGCGCGAGCGTCGCCGCCACGAGAAGGAGCAGACGAAGGCCCAGCGCCGGGACAAGCGCGCCGCGAAGGGCCCGGGCGTGATCTCCCAGCTCAAGCAGGCCTACGCCATGACCAAGGCGCACGACCCCAAGGTCGGTCTGTGGATGCTGCTGGCCTTCCTGGCCGCCCTCGTCGTCGGCCTCGTCATCGGCCTGCTGCTGGACAACTGGATCACGTGGCTGCTCATCGCGATCCCGTTCGGTGTGCTCGCCGCCGTCGTCATCCTGAACCGGAAGGCGCGCCGCGCCGGGTTCGCCCAGCTCGAGGGCCGCCCCGGCGCCGCCGGCGCCGCGCTCTCCACGCTGGGCCGCGGCTGGATCGTGCCCGAGCAGCCGGCCGCCGTGAATCCGAAGACCCAGGACCTCGTCTACCGCGCCGTGGGCCGGCCGGGCGTGGTGCTGGTGACGGAGGGCCCCTCCCCCCGCGTCGCCGCGCTGGTGGTCAAGGAGGAGAAGGCCATGCGCCGCTTCCTGCCCGGCGTGCCCGTCACCGTGGTGGAGTCCGGCAACGGCCAGGGCCAGGTCCCGCTGCACGAGCTGCCCGGCACGCTCAAGGGCATGAAGAAGGCCCTCACGGCGCAGGAGGTCCAGGCCGTGGACAAGCGTCTGACCGCGCTCAACACCAACCGGCTGCCCATCCCCAAGGGCGTCGACCCGAACAAGGTGCGCCCGAGCCGGCGCGCCATGCGCGGCCGCTGAGCGCCGACGCACCCGCGCGAAAGGGGGGCGCCCCGCCGAGGATTCGGCGGGGCGCCCCCCTTTCGTCGTGTCCGGCCTCGCGTCGAGTCGGATCCGGCGTCGTCCGGCGCGGGCCGGTGCGCTCACATGCGGATCTCGACGGTGCCGGCGACCTTGTCGTGCATGCCGCGGCCGTCCGGGCCGACGACGACGGCCGGCAGCACGAGGCACAGCAGCGCCGTGCGCACCACCACGCGGTGCACGGGGGCGGTCCGGCCGCCGAGGCGCACCACCTGGGTGCGGCACACGGCCTTGCCCACGGTGGTGGCCAGCAGGGTGATGCCCAGGATGTGCATGGTGGCGAAGACCATCAGGGTGGCGATCGCGTCGGAGTCGAAGAGCAGCCAGGACACGCCCAGGGCCAGGAACCAGTCGATCACGAGGGCGACGGCGCGGCGGGCCGCAGTGGCCATCGAGGTCGGGCCGTGCTCGGGCAGGCCCAGCAGGTCCCCCGGCCAGCGGCCGCCGGCCAGGCCGCCGCCCGGACCGTCCACCCAGCCGGCGAGGTCGCGCCGGGTGATCAGCGGCTCGTCGCGGCGGGTCGGTTCGGGCTCTTGCGCGGGGTCGGGTGCTCTGCGTGCCACCGGCCCAGCCTACCGGCGCGGAACCGCGAGGCTCGCCGTGGGGCGTCACCGACGCCCACGGAGGCCGCCGGGCAAGTAGGGTGATGACACCCGCCACGCCAGCGCCGCCGTGCCGGACATGCCACCATCGTCACGACCACAGGAGCGCACCATGTTCACCTCCCCCGCGGACGTCCTCGCGTACATCAAGGATGAGGGGATCGAGTTCGTCGACGTCCGCTTCACCGACCTCCCCGGCATGCAGCACCACTTCAACGTGCCCGCCTCGAGCGTCGACGAGGACTTCTTCGTCACGGGCCAGCTCTTCGACGGCTCCTCGATCCGGGGCTTCGCCGGCATCGCCGAGTCCGACATGCAGCTCATCCCGGACGTCGCGACGGCCTTCGTGGACCCCTTCCGGGTCCGCAAGACCCTCACGATGAACTTCTCCATCGTGAACCCCCGCACCGGCGAGCCCTACCTGCGCGACCCGCGCGGCGTGGCCCAGCGCGCGGAGGCCTACCTGAGCTCCTCCGGCATCGCCGACACGGCGTTCTTCGCCCCCGAGGCCGAGTTCTTCATCTTCGAGGACGTCCGCTACGAGTCCTCCCCCCGCGGCTCGTTCTACGCCGTGGACTCGGACGAGGCCTGGTGGAACGCCTCCCGCGAGGACGAGGGCGGCAACCTGAGCCACAAGACCGGCCTCAAGGGCGGCTACTTCCCCGTCTCCCCCACGGACAAGCAGGCCGACCTGCGCGACGAGATCTGCTCGGTCCTGGCCGAGGTCGGCCTCGAGGTAGAGCGCTCCCACCACGAGGTGGGCGCCGCGGGCCAGGCGGAGATCAACTACCGCTTCAACACGCTGACCCACTCGGCGGACGACCTGCAGAAGTTCAAGTACGTCGTCAAGAACGTCGCCAACATGTTCGGCAAGTCCGCGACCTTCATGCCCAAGCCCGTCTTCGGCGACAACGGCTCCGGCATGCACTGCCACCAGTCCCTGTGGAACGGCGGCGAGCCGCTGTTCTTCGACGAGAAGGGCTACGCGAACCTCTCGGACACCGCCCGCTGGTACATCGGCGGCCTGCTGAAGCACGCCTCCGCGGTCCTGGCCTTCACCAACCCCACGGTGAACTCCTACCGCCGCCTGGTGCCGGGCTTCGAGGCCCCCGTGAACATGGTTTACTCGCAGGGCAACCGCTCGGCGGGCATCCGCATCCCGATCACCGGCTCCAACCCGAAGGCCAAGCGCATCGAGTTCCGCGCCCCGGACGCCTCGGGCAACCCGTACCTCGCGTTCGCCGCGCAGCTGATGGCCGGCCTGGACGGCATCCGCAACCGCATCGAGCCGGCCGAGCCGATCGACAAGGACCTCTACGAGCTGCCGGCCGAGGAGGCCGCCGACATCCAGAAGGCACCCGCCACCCTGGACGAGGCCCTGAACGCCCTCGAGGAGGACCACGAGTTCCTCCTGGCCGGCGACGTGTTCACCGAGGAGCTGATCGAGACCTGGATCGCGTACAAGCGCGAGATGGAGATCGCCCCGCTGGCCCTGCGCCCGAACCCCTACGAGTTCGAGCTGTACTACTCGGTCTGATCCGCCCGCCGCGGCCCCGACGACGGCCGTTCGTCTCCCACGCCGGAGGCGGGCGGCCGTCGTCGTGCCCGGCCGCGGAATAGTCCGGGGCCGGTGGGCGCTGGATCTGTGGAGACCTCCGCCCGGCCGGGCGGCCCGCAGACCAGGAGCACCATGACCGAGCACACCGCCCCCACCCCCCTGCCGCTGTCCCTGCTGGACCTCGCCCTCGTCCGCGACGGCGCCCCGATGGGCGAAGCCTTCGCCGAATCCGTGGAGCAGGCCCGCGTCGCCGAGGCCGCCGGCTTCCGGCGCGTCTGGTACGCGGAGCACCACAACATGCCCTCCATCGCCTCCTCCGCCACGGCCGTACTCATCGCGCACGTGGCCGCGCACACCGACTCGATCCGCCTCGGCTCCGGCGGCGTCATGCTGCCCAACCACTCGCCGCTGGTGATCGCCGAGCAGTTCGGCACCCTGGCCGAGCTGCACCCCGGCCGCATCGACCTGGGCCTGGGTCGCGCCCCCGGCACCGACCAGCGGACGCTGCAGGCGCTGCGCCGGGATCCGTCGGCGGCCGAGCGCTTCCCGCAGGACGTGCTCGAGCTGCAGGGCTACCTCACCGGCCAGAGCCTGATCCCCGGCATCGACGCCTACCCCGGCAAGGGCACCAACGTGCCGCTGTACATCCTCGGCTCCTCGGCGTTCGGCGCCCAGCTGGCCGCGCAGCTCGGCCTGGGCTACGCGTTCGCGAGCCACTTCGCACCGCAGATGCTCGAGCATGCGGCGCGCCTGTACCGGGAGCACTTCGAGCCCTCCGAGGCCCTCGCGGAGCCGCACTTCATCGCGGCGGCCAACGTGATCGCCGCGGACACCGAGGAGGTGGCCGAGCGGGAGTGGCAGGCCGCGCAGCGGGCGCGCATCCGGATGATGCTCGGCCGGGGCCGCACCCTCACCGACGACGAGGTCGAGATGCTGCTGCACTCCCCCGCCGGTCAGCAGGTGCTCGGGATGCTCGAGTGCACGGCCGTGGGCACCGGCCCGACGACGGCGGCGTGGCTGCACGACTTCGCGGCGCGGGTCCAGGCGGACGAGCTGATCATCACGACGGCGGCCCAGGACGCCGGCGTGCGGCGACGCACCCTGGAGCTGCTCGGGGAGCACGTCGTGCGCGCCTGAGCCGGCGCTCGCGACACCGGAGCACGGCCGGCCCGCCACCCCGTCGAGGTGGCGGGCCGGCGTCGTTCAGAGCCCGTAGAACCGGGTCTCGAACACCTGACGGGCCAGGCGGGTCACCCGCAGGTAGCGCTCCTCGAGCTCCCCGCCGGCCGTGCCCACCCCGCTGAGGCGGGCCACGGCCTCGAGGTCGCGCATGTTCGTGGGCAGCACGTCCGAGACCTTGCCCGTCCACAGCAGCAGGGCGGCGCGGATCCGGGTGGCCAGCAGCCACGCCTCCTCCAGCACGGCGACCTCGGCCTCGGGCAGCAGCCCGTGCCGGGCGATCGCCCGCAGGGCCGGCAGCGTGCCGGTGACCCGCAGGTCCTCGACCTCTCCCGCGTGGCGCAGCTGCAGGGACTGCACCAGCCACTCCACGTCCGAGAGCCCGCCGCGGCCGAGCTTGACGTGCCGGGAGGGGTCCGCGCCGCGGGGCAGGCGCTCGGCCTCCACACGGGCCTTGATGCGCCGGATCTCCCGCGCGTCCGCGGTGGTCAGGTCCCCGGCGTAGCGGACCCCGTCGGCCCACCGCCGGAAGTCGGTGGCCAGGTCGTCGTCGCCGGCCAGGGGCCGGGCGCGCAGCAGCGCCTGACGCTCCCACATCTCCGCCCAGCGCCCGGAGTACTCCCGGTACGAGTCCAGGGTGCGCACGAGCGGCCC
>NZ_RBLN01000118.1:0-6712 GCF_003989405.1 Micrococcus sp. HSID17227
GCGTCGAGCTCGGCGCGCAGGGTGTCCCGGTGCGCGGGGTCGGGGTCCTCCGCCGCCCACCGCTCAGCCCGGGCGAGGACGTCCTCCGGGAGCGCGGCGACGTCGTCGTGCGGGGGATGCGCGGGCATCAGAGCCGCCCCACGATGTCCGCGAGCAGGCGCGCGATGCGCGGGCCGGCGGCCTGACCGGCCTCCACGACCTCGGCGTGGGACAGCGGCGTCTCCGAGATGCCGGCGCCGAGGTTGGTCACCAGCGAGATGCCGAACACCTCCAGCCCGGCGTGACGGGCCGCGATCGCGTCCAGTGCCGTGGACATGCCGACGAGGTCGCCGCCGAGGGTGCGCGCCATCCGCACCTCGGCGGGGGTCTCGTACTGCGGGCCGGCGAACTGGACGTACACGCCCTCGCGCAGGGACGGGTCCACCTCACGGGCGATCGCGCGCAGCCGCGGCGAGTAGAGGTCGGTGAGGTCCACGAACGTGGCGCCGGCGAGCGGGGTGGCGCCGGTGAGGTTGATGTGGTCCGCGATCAGGACGGGGGTGCCCGGGGCGATCTCCGGGTCCAGCCCGCCACAGCCGTTGGTCAGCACCACGGTGCGCGCCCCGGCGGCGGCGGCGGTGCGGACGGTGTGCGCCACGGCCTGGGCGTCGCGGGACTCGTAGAAGTGCGTGCGCGAGCCGAAGACGAGGGCGTGCGTGCCGTCCGGCAGCCGGACCGAGCGGATCACCGCGTTGTGGCCGGGCACCTTCGGGGCGTGGAAGCCGGGCACCTCGGCCAGCGGCACGGCGGCGACCTCGTCGCCGATCAGGCCGGCGGCCTCGCCCCAGCCGGAGCCGAGGACGACGGCGACGCGGTGCTCCGCCACGCCCGTCGCCCGGGCGATGGTGTCGGCGGCCGCGCGGGCCTCGGCGAAGCCCGGATGGTCGCCGGTCAAGGGGGAGTCGGGGGAGGGGATGCTGGTCTGGTCGGTCACGTCGTGGAGTCTAGGCGGTGTCCCGTGAGCGCGGGCTAGGACTTTCCCGTCCGCGGCGGACACAATGGAGCCCGTGACCGAGGAAAACAGCACCTTCATCCCGTCCCTGACCATCATCGGCGGCGGCCCCGGCGGCTACGAGGCCGCCATGGTGGCCGCGAAGCTGGGCGCCCGCGTGACCCTGGTCGAGCGCCAGGGGTTGGGCGGCGCGGCCGTCCTCACGGACGTGGTCCCCTCCAAGACGCTGATCGCCGCCGCCGACTCGATGCGCCGCGTGGGCGCCTCCGTTGACCTGGGCGTCGACCTCGGCGGGGGCGACGTCCACGCGGACATGGGCCGGGTCGGCCACCGCATCCTGAACCTGGCCCACGAGCAGTCCTCGGACATCCGCGCGGGCCTCGAGCGGGTCGGCGTCCGGGTGATCGACGGCGTGGGCCGCGTCGTCGGCCCCCACGAGGTGTCCGTCCGCGCCCTCGACGACGCCGACGCCGGCGCCGAGCCCGAGATCATCACCTCGGACGCGATCCTCGTGGCCGTCGGCGCGAGCCCCCGCGAGCTGCCCACCGCCGTCCCGGACGGCGAGCGGATCTTCAACTGGAAGCAGGTCTACAACCTCAAGGAGCTTCCCGAGCACCTGATCGTCGTGGGCTCCGGCGTCACCGGCGCCGAGTTCGCCTCGGCCTACAACCGCCTCGGCGCCAAGGTCACCCTCGTCTCCTCGCGCGACCGCGTGCTCCCCGGCGAGGACGCCGACGCCGCCGAACTGCTCGAGAAGGTCTTCGAGGGCAACGGCCTCAGGGTGGTCTCCCGCTCCCGGGCCGAGTCCGTCGAGCGGACCGAGACCGGCGTGCGCGTGCACCTCTCCGGCGAGGGCGCCGAGGACACCCCGTCGATCGAGGGCTCCCACGCGCTGGTGGCCGTCGGCGGCGTGCCGAACACGGCGGGCCTCGGCCTCGACGACGTGGGCGTGAAGCTGACCGGCTCCGGCCACGTGCTCGTGGACGGCGTCTCCCGCACGTCCGTGCCGAGCATCTACGCGGCGGGCGACTGCACGGGCAAGCTCGCCCTCGCCTCGGTGGCGGCCATGCAGGGGCGCATCGCCGTGGCCCACCTGCTCGGCGACGCCCTCAAGCCGCTGCGCCCGCACCTGCTGGCCTCGAACATCTTCACCTCGCCGGAGATCGCCACCGTGGGTGTCTCGCAGGCGCAGGTGGACTCCGGCCAGTACCAGGCGGACGTGCTGCGACTGGACTTCCACACCAACCCCCGCGCCAAGATGTCCGGCGCGGAGGAGGGGTTCGTGAAGATCTTCGCGCGTCAGGGTTCCGGCACCGTGATCGGCGGGGTGGTGGTCTCGCCGCGCGCCTCCGAGCTGATCTACGCGCTCGCGCTCGCGGTCACGCACAAGCTGCACGTGGACGACCTCGCGGACACCTTCACCGTGTACCCGTCCATGTCCGGGTCGATCGCGGAGGCGGCACGCCGCCTGCACGTGCGCATCTGACCCAGAGACGACTTTCGGTCGTGAGATAGGGCCTATCTCACGACCGAAAGCGTCCATTCCCCCGATCTCACGTTCGAAAGTGCGGGCGGGGAACCGGGCGGGGTCAGCGCGCGGCGCGGCGCTCGCGGGCCGAGGTGACGGTGTCGAGGTCCGTGTGGCGGGTCTCGGGGGAGAGCACCAGCGCGATGACGGTGATCGCCGAGGCGGCGGCCAGGTAGTAGCCGACGTAGGAGACGTCGAACTTCTGCACCAGCCAGGCGGCGATGAACGGGGTCAGCGCCGCGCCGAGGATCGAGGACACGTTGTACGCGATGCCGGAGCCGGTGTACCGCGTGTTCGTGGGGAACAGCTCAGGCAGCATCGCAGACATGGGCCCGAAGGTCAGACCCATGAGCGTCATGCCCGTGGCCAGGAACGTCAGCATCAGCGGCACGTTCAGCTCCGCACCCACGCCCATGTTCTCCGGCGAGAGCCACAGGCCGAACGAGAGGCCGAACAGCACCATGAGCACCGAGATCACGATCAGGGTGGGGCGGCGGCCGAAGCGGTCCGCCAGCAGGCCGGAGACCGGCACGAACGCCGCGAAGAACAGGATGCCGACCAGCTGCAGCACGAGGAACTCGGCGTAGGGGACACCCAGGAAGCCGTTGGCCGGCTTGCCGATCGCGTAGGAGAGGATCCACGTGGTCATCAGGTAGAAGAGCACGTAGGTGGCGTACATGACGAAGGTGCCCAGGATCAGCTCCCACCAGTTGCGGCGGAACACCTCGCCCAGCGGCGCCTTCACGCGCTGGTCGCGGTCGAGGGCGCGCTGGAAGACCGGGGTCTCCTCGAGCTTGACGCGGACGTAGAGGCCCACGGCCACCATCACGATCGAGAGCAGGAACGGCACGCGCCACACCCACGTGAGGAACGGGCCGTCGAGCACCGGGCTCGTCGAGTCGTGGCTGAAGCCGAGCACGAGTGCGAGGAACAGGCCGTTGGCCAGCAGGAAGCCGATCGGCGCGCCGAGCTGCGGCCACATGGCTGCCTGCGCGCGCTTGCCGTCCTTGGCGTACTCGGTGGCCAGCAGAGCGGCACCGGACCACTCGCCGCCGAGCCCCAGACCCTGGAAGAAGCGCAGCAGCGTCAGCATGGCCGGCGCCCACAGGCCGATCTGGAAGTACGTGGGCAGCAGGCCGATGAGGAACGTCGCGATGCCCATGGTGAGCAGCGAGCCGATGAGCGTGGTCTTGCGGCCCACGCGATCGCCCAGGTGGCCGAAGACGACGGCGCCCAGCGGCCGGGCGACGAACGCCGCGCCGAAGGTGGCCATGGAGGCCAGCAGGGCCGTGTTGTCGTCGCCGCCCGCGAAGAAGATCAGCGGGAACACCGAGACGGCGGCCGTGGCGTAGATGTAGAAGTCGTAGAACTCGATCGAGGTGCCCACGAGCGAGGCGATGATGACCCGCGAGCGGGGCACCTCCTCCGCAGCGGCGACCGCGTCCGACGTGAGATCGGTGGTGGCGGTGGGGGCGCCCGGGTTCGCGGGCGGGGTGGAGTGGGACATGGTGTCTCCCTGGTATGACGGGCACAGGGGGTCGCGAACGACCACGATGTGAGACGAAGATGCGTGTCAGGTTAAGCCTCGTCGCGCCGATCTGCGAGAACCATGTCCCCGTCGTCCACCATGTGGAACCAGCCCACGACGCCGGCGCTCCCCGCCGTCGTCGCCGGCGGCTCACTCCGCGTCGGCGATGGTGGCGATCACCGTGCCGGCCGTGACCGTCTGGCCCGGCTCGACCTCGAGACCGCTGACCACGCCCGCGCGGTGGGCCGCGAGCGGCTGCTCCATCTTCATGGCCTCCACGACCACGATCAGGTCGCCCTCGGCCACGGTCTGGCCGTTCTCGGCGGCGACCTTCACCACGGTGCCCTGCATCGGGGCGGTCAGCGCGTCCGTGCTGACGGCCGCGGCCACCGGTGCGCCGCGCTTGCCGCGGGGCCGACGTCGTCCCGCACCGGCCCGCTGGGCGGCGCCGGAGATCGTGTGCAGGGCCTCGCCCCACGTGGGCAGGGTGACGTCCACGCGCTTGCCGTTGACCTCCACGGTCACGGTGTGGCGCGCCTCGCGGGGGGCCGGCTCCGCCGGGGTGAGGGCGCTCGGCTCGATGCGGTTCGCGAACTCCGTCTCGATCCACCGGGTGTGCACCGAGAACGGCTCCTCCGAGCCGGCGATCTCGGGGGCGAAGGCGGGGTCGCGCACCACGGCGCGATGGAAGGGCAGCACCGAGGGCATGCCGACGATCTCGGCCTCGCGCAAGGCGCGGGCGGCGCGCTGCAGGGCCTGACGGCGGTCCGCGCCGGTGACGATCAGCTTGGCGACCATGGAGTCGAAGGCCCCGGAGACGGCCTCGCCCTCCACCACGCCGGAGTCCACGCGCACGCCCGGGCCGCTGGGCATGCGGAACGTGGTGAGCCGGCCGGGGGCGGGCAGGAAGTTGCGGCCCGGGTCCTCGCCGTTGAGACGGAACTCGATCGAGTGGCCGCGGGGCTGCGGGTCCGTGTAGCCGAGGGCCTCGCCACGGGCCAGGCGGAACTGCTCGCGCACGAGGTCGATGCCGGTGATCTCCTCGGAGACCGGGTGCTCCACCTGCAGGCGCGTGTTCACCTCGAGGAAGGAGATGGTGCCGTCCTGGCCCACGAGGAACTCGCACGTGCCCGCGCCGACGTAGCCGGCCTCCTGCAGGATCGCCTTGGAGGACTCCACGAGGCGGGCGTTCTGCTCATCCGTGAGGAACGGCGCCGGGGCCTCCTCCACGAGCTTCTGGTTGCGGCGCTGCAGCGAGCAGTCGCGGGTGGAGATCACGACGACGTCGCCGTGCACGTCCGCCAGGCACTGCGTCTCCACGTGGCGCGGCTTGTCCAGGAACCGCTCCACGAAGCACTCGCCCCGGCCGAACGCGGCCACGGCCTCACGGACCGCGGACTCGTAGAACTCCGGGATCTCCTCGCGCGTGCGGGCCACCTTGATGCCGCGGCCGCCGCCGCCGTAGGCCGCCTTGATGGCCACCGGCAGGCCGAACTCGTCCGCGAACGCGACGACCTCCTCCGTGCCGGTCACGGGGGAGGTGGTGCCCGGTGCCAGCGGGGCGCCGACCTTGGTGGCCAGCTGGCGGGCCGAGACCTTGTCGCCCAACCGGTCGATCGCCTCGGCGGGCGGTCCGATCCACACGAGCCCGGCGTCGGTCACGGCGCGCGCGAAGTCCGCGTTCTCGGAGAGGAAGCCGTAGCCGGGGTGCACGGCGTCCGCGCCCGCGCGCTCGGCGGCGTCGAGGATCTTGCCGATCACCAGATAGGAGTCGGCGGCGGTCTCCCCGCCGAGGGCCACGGCCTCGTCCGCGAGCGTCACGTGCAGGGTGTCCCGGTCCGGCTCGGCGTAGACGGCCACGGAGGTCAGCCCCTCGTCCTGGCAGGCCCGGATGATGCGCACGGCGATCTCGCCGCGGTTGGCGATCAGCACCCGGGAGAACCGGCGCTCCGCCGCGGGGTCGACGGGCGGGACGACCGAGGCCTGCGGTGCGTCGGCGATGCTCATGGGCGATGGACTCCTCGGACGATCACGGCTGGGGGTGCGGGCGCCACGTCCGGGGTCGTGCCCCTCACCCGGTGGGGCGAAAGGCGCGGGACGGCGCCGACTCTGACCAGCACCCTACTCGGTGTGGCGGAACCCTCCGAGGCACGCGGCCCTGTCGCGCCGGATCAGCGCTGCGCGTTGGAGGGTTCCCACAACCGGGTGAAGTCCTGGCCCAGGGCCGCCGTGGCCCGCCGCAGCCACGCCACGGACAGCCCGATCACCGCGTTGGGGTCCCCGTCCACGCCGTCCACGAGGGCCGCGCCCGCACCGTCCACCGTGAACGCGCCCGCGCAGTGCAGCGGCTCGCCCGTGGCCACGTAGGCCTGGATCTCGGCCTCGGTGACGGCGCCGAAGCGCACGACGGCGGACACCACGCCCGCCTCCGCGGCCATCCCGGACCCGACCCCGGGCTCCGGCAGCACCAGGCCCAGCCAGTGGCCCGAATGCAGCACGCCCTGCCGGCCGGCCTGGGCGCGCCAGCGCTCGACGGCGACCTCGGGCTCGTAGGGCTTGCCGTGGGCGCGGCCCTCGAACTCGAACACGGAGTCGCAGCCGAGCACGAACGTGGGGGCCTCGACGCCGGCGCCCGCCACACGGGCGGCCACATCGCGGCCCTTGG
>NZ_RBLN01000119.1:0-6503 GCF_003989405.1 Micrococcus sp. HSID17227
TGATCGGCGCGGGCAGGGGCCCGGCGAGCGTGCCGCCCACGGCGAGCGCGATGACGAGCAGGCCGAACGCGGCCGGGTCCAGGCCGAACGCGGCCTTGGCCTCCGGGTAGTGCGGGATGAGCGCGCCGAGCAGGGCGCCGTTCGTCGCGAAGGCGGCGGTGACGGCCCAGCGCGCGCGACGGGCTCGGGCGAAGCCGTCGTCGGCGGTCGGGAGGTGCGGCGGGGCCTGGCTCATGCATCCCAGCCGAGCAGGCGCCAGACCTCCGCCCAGCCGGCGAAGATCTTCGCGTTGTACTCGACCCCGAGCTGGTTGGGGTTGGCGAACAGGACCCAGTCGGCGGCGGCGACGGCGTCGTCGGCGGCGAGCTTCTCCGCGACCTCCTCGGCGGACCCGGCATAGGTCGGGCCGGAGCGGGCGGCGCCGCCCTCGAGCATGCCGGAGGAGTCGCGCGAGGCCCGCTCCCGGCCGAAGTACAGCTCGTCCTCCCGGTCCTGGATGACGAACGCGGAGCGCGTGACCGCCGTGCGGCCCGGACCGGCGTGGCCGGCCGCGGCGAAGGCCTCCCGGTAGCGGGCGATCTGGTCGGCCTGCTGGACGTGGAAGGGGCGGCCGTCGTCCTGGAGCAGGAGCGTGGAGGAGAGCATGTTGTAGCCGTCCGCGGCGGCGCCGGCCACCGAGCCCACGGAGCCGGACCCCCACCAGATGCGGTCCGCGAGCCCGGGGGAGTGCGGCTCGATCCGCAGCGGCTGCGAGCTGTGCGCCCAGCCGGAGGTGAGGTCCGGCGTTGCGATGCCCTCGCCGCGCACGGCCGAGAGGAACCGGCGTCCGCGCTCTCGGGTCACGTCGGCCCAGGTCTGCCCCTCGTCGAGGGCGTAGCCGAACTGCGCCTGGCCGTCGAGGGCGGCCTCGGGTGAGCCGCGGGAGACGCCGAGCTCGAGCCGGCCGCCGGAGATGAGGTCCGTGGTGGCCGCGGCCTCGGCCATGTACAGGGGGTTCTCATACCGCAGGTCGATCACGCCGGTGCCGAGGCTGATCCGCTCGGTGCGGGCGGCCATCGCGGCGAGGATCGGGAACGGCGAGGAGAACATCCGCTGGAAGTGGTGGACGCGGAGCCAGGCGCCGTCGAGTCCGGCGTCCTCGGCGGCCACGGCCATGGCGACGACGTCGTCGAGGGCCTGCCGCGCGTCCGGTTCGGCGCCGGGACGGTGGATCCAGTGGCCGAAGTTGAGGAAGCCGAGGTGCTTGCGGGTCATGCCGGGTGCAACCGCGGGGCGGGCGGGGCTGTTCCCGGTGCTCGTCTGACCGCCGGCCGGCGACATCACCTGCGGGCAGACCCGCGGAGATGTCGCTGCGGAGCGGTCGATCGTCGCGGCGTCCGCCATACTGGCGGGCATGAGTGAGCAGTGGAGCGAGAAGGACATCGAGCTGGCGAACCGGCTCTTCGACATGGCGCGGGACGGGGACACGGCCCAGCTGAAGGCATACCTGGACGCCGGGGTGAGCACGCGCCTGCGCAACCACGCGGGCGACTCCTTCCTCACGCTCGCCGCCTATCACCAGCACCCGGACACGGTGGCGATGCTGATCGAGGCCGGCGCCGAGATCGAGCACGCCAACGATCGCGGCCAGCGCGCCCTGACCTGCGCCACGTTCAAGCGGGATGTCGCCTCGATGCGGCATCTGCTGGCTGCCGGGGCGGACCCGGACGCGGGCACCCCCTCGGCGCGCCAGACCGCTCAGATGTTCGCCGGTGCGGACCTGCTGGCGGTGCTCGACGGCGAGGACGCGGCGCCGGCGTCGGAGGCCTGACCCGCCGGGAGGATGGTCTGCCCGTCCCGGCGGGGTGCCTCGGTGATCGCCTCCCAGCGGGCCTCGTCGTGGGGCACGGTGACGCGGGTGCCGGGCGGAATGGAAGAATGGGGTCCGACATGACTTCTTCCCACACCCTCCCCGCCGCGGCGGTGACCGACGCCGACGACGTCGCGCACTACGCCAAGTCCGCCGGCGCGGGTCGGCGCATCGCCGACGACGATCAGCTCCACGAGGCCCGCCACCCCGCCCCGACGACGGACCGCCTGGCCCTGCCCCCGCTGCGGCTGGGGCCGCTGACCATCGACGTCCCCGTGGTGCTCGCCCCGATGGCCGGCATCACCAACACGGCGTTCCGCCGCCTGTGCCGCGAGTACGGTGGCGGCCTCTACGTCAACGAGATGGTCACGGCCCGCGCGCTGGTCGAGCGGAAGCCCGAGTCGATGCGGATCATCCAGCACGACCCGGACGAGGTGCCCCGCTCCGTGCAGCTCTACTCCGTGGACCCGGTCACCACGGGTGCCGCCGTGCGCATGCTGGTCGAGGAGGACCGCTGCGACCACATCGACATGAACTTCGGCTGCCCCGTGCCCAAGGTGACCCGGCGCGGCGGCGGCTCCGCCCTGCCGTGGAAGGCGGAGCTGTTCGCCTCCATCGTCAAGGCGGCCGTGACCGAGGCGGCCAAGAAGGACATCCCGGTGACCGTGAAGATGCGCCGCGGCATCGACGAGGACCACCTGACCTTCCTCGACGCCGGCCGCACGGCCCGCGACCTCGGCGTCGCCGCCGTCGCCCTCCACGGCCGCACCACCCGCCAGTTCTACTCGGGCACCGCCGTGTGGGACGACATCGCCCGGCTGCGCGAGGCCCTGCCGGACATCCCCGTGCTCGGCAACGGCGACATCTGGTCCGCGGAGGACGCCATCGCGATGGTCGAGCAGACCGGCGTGGACGGCGTCGTGATCGGCCGCGGCTGCCAGGGAAGGCCCTGGCTGTTCGGGGACCTGCAGGCCGCGTTCGAGGGCCGCCAGGACCGGTTCCAGCCGACCCTGGGCATGGTCGCGGACACGCTGTACCGCCACGCCGAGCTGCTCGTGGACACCTTCGGCGGCGACGAGACGAAGGCGCTGCGGGACATCCGCAAGCACGTGGCCTGGTACTTCAAGGGCTACCCCGTGGGCTCGGAGATCCGCACCGCGCTGTCCACCGTCCCGGACCTGGCCACGCTGGGCGAGATCCTCGCCCGCGTGGACCGGGGCCAGCCCTACCCGGGCGAGGCCGCCGAGGGCCCGCGCGGCCGGGCCGGCGCCCCCAAGCGCCCGCACCTGCCGGACGGCTGGCTCGACTCCCGCGAGCTCAATGCCGAGCAGCAGGCCATGATCCAGGCCGCCGAGCTGGACGTCTCCGGTGGCTGAGCCCACGACGCCGGAGCCCGCCGCCGGAACGCCCGCCGCGCCGTCGTCGCCCTGGACCGGCGCCGCCCACCAGCCGGTGCTGTTCGGCCCGGAAGGCCGGCCCCCGTATGCCGGCCGCGCCGTGCAGACCCCCGGCTACACGCCGTGGGACCGGGAGCGGTGGCTGCCCGAGCCGCCCAAGTCCTCGTACCGCTCGGACTTCGAGCGGGATCGTGCCCGCGTGCTGCACTCCGCGGGCCTGCGCCGGCTGGGGGCCAAGACCCAGGTGGTCGCCCCGGACGCGGACGACTTCGCCCGCACCCGCCTGACGCACTCGCTCGAGGTGGCGCAGGTGGGGCGTGAGCTCGGCCGGTCGCTGGGCTGCGACCCCGACCTCGTGGACACCGCCTGCCTGTCCCACGACCTCGGCCACCCGCCCTTCGGGCACAACGGGGAGAAGGCGCTCGACGCGCTCAGCGAGGACGTCGGCGGCTTCGAGGGCAACGCCCAGACCCTGCGCCTGCTGGCCCGCCTCGAGCAGAAGAAGCTCTTCGCGGACGGCTCCTCCGCGGGCCTGAACCTCACGCGCGCCGCCCTCGACGCCGCATGCAAGTACCCGTGGACCCGTGAGGACGCCCCGCTGCGCCCCGACGGCACGCGCTCGCGCAAGTTCGGCGTCTACGAGGACGACCTGCCCGTGTTCCGCTGGTTCCGCGCCGGGGTGCCCGGCACGCGCACGTCCATGGAGGCCCAGGTCATGGACCTCGCGGACGACATCTCCTACTCCGTGCACGACGTCGAGGACGGCGTGGTCAACGCCGTGTTCCAGCTCAAGTGGCTGGCCATCCCGGAGCACCGGGAGCGCGTCGTGGAGACCACCCGCCAGTGGTACCTGCCGCACACGGACCCGGCCGAGGTCGACGCGGCCCTGGCCCGCCTCGAGGCCACCGACGTGTGGGTCTCCGAGATGGACGGCTCCCGGCGGGCGCTGGCGGCGATGAAGGACATGACGAGCCAGCTGATCGGCCGGTTCTGCAGCGCCGCCTTCGACGCCACGCGTCAGGTGTTCGGCAACGAGCCGCTCACCCGCCACGGCGCCGACGTCGTGGTGCCCGAGGAGACGGAGACCGAGATCGCCGTGATGAAGGGCATCGCGGCGGCCTACGTGATGACCGCCGAGCAGCGCCAGCCGCTCTACGCGCGGCAGCGCGAGGTGCTCGCGGAGCTCGTGACGCTGCTCGACGCGACGGGGGACCGGTACCTCGAGCCGATGTTCGCGTTCGACTGGGCGCAGGCCCCCGACGACGCAGCCCGGCGGCGCGTGGTGATCGACCAGATCGCCTCGCTCACCGATTCGACCGCCGTCGAGTGGCATCACACCCTGGTGCAGGGCGCGGAGTTCCGGCGCGTCTGGCTCTGACCGGCGGGTCCAGCAGCGCGGGAAGCACCGCGCCGGCGGGACCCCGCAGGACGTGCGTGACCGCGCCGCTCAGCTCGGTCTCCACCGGATTCACCTCGACGACGGCGGCCCCGGCCCCCAGCGCCACGAACGGCAGGGACGCCGCCGGCTGGACGATGCCCGAGGTGCCGACGACGACGCACAGGTCGCAGTCCTCGAGCGCGGCGAACGCCCGGTCCCAGGGCTCGGCCGGCAGCATCTCCCCGAACCACACGATCCCCGGGCGGATCAGCCCGTCCCCGCACACGGTGCAGGCCGGCGGTGCCTCGCGGAGCATCGCCTCGAGGTCGGCCTCGGAGCCGGCCGTCGCCTCGTCCGCGGGCGCGCCCGGGTCGACGTCGGCGGGGGCCCAGCATTCGGCGCAGCGGTGCTCGAACAGGGAGCCGTGCAGGTGTGCGAGGACCCGGGCGCCGGCGCGCTCGTGCAGGTCGTCCACGTTCTGGGTGACCACCTCCAGACCGGGTGTGCGGCGCTGCCAGGCGGCGACGGCGTCGTGCCCCGGGTTGGGTCGGCGGGCTCGCACCATCCGGGCACGCCACCGGTACCAGGACCACACAAGCGCGGGATCGGCGAGGAACGCCTCCTCCGTGGCGAGCTCCTCCGCGGAGAATCGCTCCCACAGGCCGGTCCGGGCGTCGCGGAACGTGGGGATGCCGGACTCGGCGCTCATCCCCGCCCCGGAGAGCACCACGGGACGCTCGGCGGCGGCCACGAGCGCGCGGACGGCGTCCAGCGCGTCAGGGTCGAGGTCGGGGGCGGAGGCGGCGAGGACGGGGTGCGGATCGGCCATGTCCCCAGCCTAGGCAGGCCGCACGGGTGGTCGCCTCCCCTTGTTCGGGGGCGGTTTGCGGCGTTATTCCGTCGGAATACCGCCGAATATCGCCCCCGAACCACAGGGTGGGGTCAGGCGATGTCGGGCGCCGTCGTCGGCAGGCCCGTGCCGGCGGCGCGGGCGAGGGCCCGGCGCAGGCCGCGGGCCTTGAGGAGGACCTCGTCGTGCTCGGCGGCCGGGTCAGAGTCCGCGACGATCGCCCCGCCGGCCCCCACGGACCAGCGGCCCCCGGCGAGCACGGCCGTGCGGATCACGACGGACAACGACGTCGTCCCGTCCGCGCTCAGCATCCCCAGCGCCCCGGAGTAGACCCCGCGCGGGGAGGCCTCCCACGCGGCCAGCAGCTCGACGCTGCGGCGCTTCGGCGCGCCCGTCATCGACCCGCCGGGGAACAGCGACCGCACCACGTCCACGGGCTCGACGCCGGCCCGTGCCGTGCCCGTGACCGTGGAGACGAGCTGGTGGACGCTCGCGTAGCTCTCCACCGCCATGAGGGAGGGCACCTGCACGGAGCCGGGCTCGCACACCCGGGAGAGGTCGTTGCGCAGCAGGTCCACGATCATGAGGTTCTCGGCGCGCGTCTTGGGGTCGGCGGCGAGCGCGCGGGCGGCCTCGGCGTCCCCGGCCGGGTCCGGCAGGCGGGCGGCCGTGCCCTTGATCGGCTTGGTGCTGTACCGGCCCTCGCGCCCGGCGAGGAACCGCTCCGGTGAGGCAGAGACCACGGCCCACCGGCGGGCGCCCGTGCCGTGCTCCAGCAGCGCCGCGTACGGGGCCGGCTGGTGCGCGGCGAGCTCGTGGAACAGGACCAGCGGGTTCACGCGCAGCCCGGGATCGGCGTCGAAGCGGGTGGTCAGGCACAGCTCGTAGGAGTCGCCGGCATGCAGCGCGGCGCGGCAACGGGCGATCTGCTCGGCGTACGCCGCCCGGTCCTCGCGCCACGTGCCCGGCGCCTCCTCATCGGCCCGCGGCCCCGGGCCGGCGTCCCGCGGCGGGGGCACGACGACGTCG
>NZ_RBLN01000120.1:0-6360 GCF_003989405.1 Micrococcus sp. HSID17227
TGTGAACCAGGCCCGGTCCTCCGCGTCGTCGAGGGCGTCGAACGCCTGGCGGGCCGCACCGTCCAGGTCCATCTGCCGGGCGGCGACGTCGTTCGCCACCGCCGGCGGGCCGAACACCTCGGCGCTCATGCCGGTGACCCGGCGGTGCTCGCAGTCGACCTGCCAGGCCCGCTCCGTCGCCACGTGCCACCCCTGGAGGTAGGCCAGCTCGGGCAGGGACGCGGCCACGAGCGTCGGCACGCCGTGCGCGTCCCGGTGGCAACGGCCCGCCACGTCACCCGTCGCCGTCCCGGTCCACGCGTCCGCGCTCATGCCGCGGCGTCCTGCCGGAGCTCCGCCAGCGCGCGGCGCAGCGGCGCGGCCACCGGGTTGGCCAGGCGACCGGCGTAGAGCAGCGAGCCCGACGGGTCCGTCAGGTCCACCATCTGCGTGGCGTTCCGCAGCTGCAACCGGTTCAGGCACGAGTGCGCGAAGTCCTCCGCGTCCAGGCCGAGGCGCTCCACATCCGCGAGCCCCAGGGCCGTGTACTCGGCGAGGACCCGCCCCACCACGGCGTAGAACTCCTCCGCCGGCAGCAGGGCGTCCGCGTCCATCACGTCGGCCAGATGGCGCAGCACGCCGTCCAGCATGTCCGTGAAGAAGGAGAGGGAGAGGTCCTCGTCGGTGAGGTCGATGCGGATGCGCCGGGTCTGCTCCGTGAGCGGGACGCCGTCCGCGCCGACCACCACCTCCTCCCCGATGTCCTTGAGGAAGGCGCCGGTGACCCGTCCCTCCCGCAGGCGGAGCACGATGTTCTCCCCGTGGGGCATGAACACGGTCGAGTAGGCGGCGGCCAGATGCACCAGCGGGGTCACGTAGGCCGTCACCACCCCGTGCAGCCACTGCGCCGCCGTCAGCCCCGAGCGCTCCACGAGCGCCCCCGCCACGGAGCGGCCCCCGCCGTCCCGGTGCAGCAGCGCCGCCATGGTCATGACCCGCTCGCCCTCCGCCAGGCGCGGCAGCGGACTCTCCCGCCACAGGGCGGCGAGCATCTTCGTGTGAGGACCCTTCGAGCCCACGGCATGGAAGGCGTCCCCGGTGTACCCGGCCGAGGCGTACTCCCGCAGCACCCCGAAGCCCCACCTCGCGAGCAGGGGGTCGGAGTCCACGAGGTCGGCCACCACCGCGTTGATCGCCGGGGTGACGGACATGTACGCGGGGGAGAGGCCGCGCACGAACCCCATGTTCTGCACGGACAACGCCGTCTTCAGCTGCGGGGCGTGCGGGTCGCTCGCGTTGAACAGGGTGCGCACCGCCTGCATGGCCGTGAACGCGTCCGGGTCTTCGCCCACGTGCACCAGCCGCCCCGCGGCGAGGTCGGGGGCGAACGCCACCTGGATCCGGTGCTCCCACTGCCACGGGTGCACCGGGATCAGCGTGTACGCCTCCGGATCGACGTCGAGCGCCGCCGCCCGCTCCGCCCACAGGCCCGCCACCGCCTCGGTGATCGGCGGGGGCGGCGCCGGCACGGCGGCGCCCGCGCTCGCGGTCTTGGGCCAGGTCCACCGTCCCCCGAGCTCGGAGGGGAACGCGAGCCACACCGGGTGCAGCGCCCGCCCGCCCTCGGGGGCGAACATCGCGTACTCCGTGGCCCCCCAGCCGATGCGGCCGTTGGTGGCCACGAAGCCCGGGTGTCCCTCGCTCATGGCGGCCTCCACCGCCGTGTAGTCCGCGTCCACCAGGTCGGCGGCGGACGGGCGCTCGCCGGCCAGGGTGTGGCACCGGGCGGCGAAGGTGGAGGCGAGCTCCTCGAGATAGACGTCCAGCGCCTCGCCGGCCAGCCCGAGCACCTCGGCCGCGTCGAGGACGAAGCGGTCGACGGCCACCGCGTCCGGATCCCCGGCACGGCACACCGAGTCCGGATCCACGCCGAGGTGCTCGAGCGGGAGGGCACGCGCGGTGAACGTCCACCGCACCCCGCCCAGGGTGAGCGTGTAGGCGTGGCGGCCGGCGTCGTCGACCCGCTCGCCGCGCACCGGCGTCAGGAGCCGCTCATGGGTGAACTCGCGGATCGCCTTGGCGACGAGCAGCCGGTGGGCGTGCCGGGCGGTCGGCGCCGTCAGCGCGTCCAGGCGGGACGGGGAGGACGGGGGGACGGGGGTCATGCGGACACCTGCCTGTCGGGGGTGAGGAGGAGCGGGGGCTCGGGGAGGGTGAGGTCCAGCCCGGCGGCGAGGACGCCGATCCGGCTGGCAGTGAAGGACTCGGGCGTGGCGATCGAGAGCATCGCCGTCTTGGATCCCAGCGCCACGGGACCGAGCTCCGTGAACCCGGCGGCCAGGTTCTTCGCCCGGATGGCGGCGTTGCGCTCGTCCGGCTCGACGACGACGCGCCGCGCCCCCGGCTGGGCCAGGCACCAGCGCACCACCGCGGCCATCACCAGGTCCGTGGTCCCGGGCACCGGGGTGTCCGTCGGGGCGACGAGCACGTGCAGGCCGACGTCGCCGGGCGCGCCCGCATACCGTCCGGCCAGCTCCGAGTGGGCCGGGTCGTAGACCTCCACCAGGAAGGTCGCGGTCCCGTCCACGAGCCCCACGTGCGCGTGGTGGTGCGGGTGCGCGGCGATCGCCTCGTACTCGGCCACGACGTCGGCCAGACCCGCCTCCGTCATCTCCCAGTACACGGCGTGCGGGGACGTCACCCACCGGTGCAGCAGCGGATGGTCCTGCGCGCCCACGGGACGGAGCTCCACACGACGGGCCGCGCTCGCGGCCGCACCGTCCACGGTGGTCTGCGGCGGCGTCACGGCGCTCACCGGACGCCCGCCGCGACGGCACCGAAGTCCTGGAACGCGATCGACTCGGCCTGCGCGTAGACCTGGCGGCCGGCGATCGTGCTGAGGATGCGGCCGCTGTGCTCCGCCGCCATGCCCAGGTCCGGGCCGGTGAGACCCAGGGGCTGTTCGGCGGTGTTGTGCACGAAGATCCGGCGGCCGCTCACGTCGATCGCGTGGTCCGCGTTCGCCGTCGTCCGACCGTCCTCCGCGCGCAGCAGGTGCCGCACCGGCTCCAGGAACGGATGGTCCGGGTGGCGGTAGCCCGTGCCCGCGACGACACGGTCCACCACGCGCCCCCCGGTCACCCCGGTCTCCTCGTCGCGCAGGGTGACCTCCACCCGGGGCGCACCCGGGCCCGCGACCAGGCGGGCGTCCGTCACCGACGTGCCCGGCCACAGCCGGGCCGGGTCCAGCGGACCCACCTGGCGCTCGTACAGCGCGTGGTAGACGTCCTCGATCGTGTACTCGCTGATCCCCTTGTACAGGGACCGGTGGGATGCGTTGATCTCATCCCGCCGCGCCCGGGGCAGAGTGGCGAAGTGCCGCTCATAGTCCAGCGAGGTCAGCTCGAGCGTGAGCTGGCCGACCTCCATGCCGAAGAACCGGGGTGAGCGCGTGACCCACGTGAGGTCCGGGTGGCCCGCGTTCAGCAGGTCCAGGGCGCACTCCGCCGCCGACTGGCCGCTGCCCACCACCAGGACCGACCCGGCCCCGGCGATGTCCTCGCGACGGCCCATGTACTCACCCGTGTGCACCACGGGGGACGCGCCGACCCGGGCCGACTCCTCCGCGACGCGCGCGAGCGGCGCGGGCAGGGACGGCACCGTGCCCGTGCCCACCACCACGTGGTCGGCCCGGTGCGTGCTGGTCCCGGCCGCGGAGGCCGCCTCCACCACGAACTCGTCCGCCTGATCGTCCCACCGCACCGCCGTCACCGTGGTCGCGTAGGCGATGCCGGGCAGCTGGGCTGCCACCCACGCGCAGTAGTCCGAGAACTCCCGCCGCAGCGGGTACCAGGAACCCCGGATGTAGAAGCGGTGCAGCCGGCCCATCGCTTTGAGATACGCCAGGAACGAGTACGGGGAGGTCGGGTCCGCGAACGTCACCAGGTCCGCGAGGAACGGCACCTGGATCTGCGCGCCCGGCAGCATCATGCCCGGGTGCCACACGAACGCGTCGCGGCTCTCCACCACCTCCACCTCGACGTCGGGCAGCGGGTGGGCCAGCGCGGCCAGGCTCAGGTTGAACGGGCCCAGCCCGATCGCGAGCACGCGGCGGGGGGACGTGGACGCCGGGCTCATGCGCACACCTGCTCTCCGTGCTCGTCCACGCGCGCCGCGGACGGACGTGGCCCCGCCGAAGCGGGGAGCGTGCAGGACACGGCGACCGACGGGCCATGCGGACGGGTCCGCGCCACCCCGCGCCACCGATGACGGCTCGCCCGCACCGCGTCGACGTGCCGCAGCGCCGCCTCCTCCACGACGTCGACCAGCTCCTCCAGCTCGCCCGAGGTGACCGCGGGGTTCAGGATCGTGAACTTCAGATGGGGCACCCCGTCCACCACCGTCGTCGCGATCAGCGCGCGCCCGCCGGCCACGAGCTCCCGGTGCGTCGCCGCCTGCACCGCCGTGCACTCCTCCTCCGACAGTCCCTCGGCCCGCACCCGGAACAGCACTGTCACCAGCGTCGGATCCTCCAGCACCGCGAACGTCGGCCGGGCCCGCAGGATCCCGCACGCCTGCCGCGTGCGTTCGCGCGCCCCCGCGAACAGGGACACCACCGCCTCGGCCCCATGCTCACGCAGCGTCAGCCACAGCTTGAGCGAGTCGAACCGGCGGCTCGTCTGCAAGGACCGATCCGCCAGGTTCGGATGGACGCTGTCCTCCGGGTTCAGGTAGTCCGCATGCACCGTCACATGGCGCAGGCTCTCGGCGTCCCGCACCACCAGCGCGCTGCAGGCCAGCCCCACGTAGAACGTCTTGTGGAAGTCCATCGTCACCGAGTCCGCACGGTGCAGCCCCGGCAGCTCGTGGCGCGTCGCCGCGCTCGCGGCGAGGATCCCGCCCACGGCCGCGTCCGCATGGACCCACATCCCGTGGCGTTCGGCGACGTCGGCGATGGCCGGCAGCGGGTCGATGGCGCCGCGGTCGGTGGTCCCCAGCGTCGCGACGACGACCATCGGCACGGCACCGGCGGCCACCTCACGTTCGACCGCCTCGGCCAGGGCCCCGGGGTCCAGACGCCCGGCGGCGTCGGTGGGGACGACGACCACGGCGTGGCGACCCAGCCCGAGCAGGCCGGCTGCCTTGGCGATGCTGTAGTGCGTGGCGGCGCTGACGAAGACGCGCAGCGAGCCGAGCACCTCGGCGGGCAGGTCGGCGAGCCCGGCGTGGCCGGTGAGGCGCTGCACGGCGCGGCCGCGGGCCAGCGTCATGGCCTGCAGGTTGGAGGCCGACCCTCCGGAGGTGAAGACGCCGTCGCCCGCGGCGAACCCGCACCAGCGTCCGACCTCGGCCAGGAGCCGCTGCTCCATGAGCGCCGCGGAGCGGGCCTGGTCCCAGGACTCGACCGCCGTGTTGAGCGCCCCGAGCACGGTGTCCGCTGCGGTGCTGGAGAGCAGGACCGGGCAGTTGAGGTGAGCGGCATAGCGCGGGTGGTGGTAGGCGGTGGTCTGGTGGGCGTAGAGCTCCGCGACCTCGGCGAGGGCGTCGTCGAGGCTGCCCGTCGGCTGCGAGAAGTCGACGGCGCCGACGGCGTCGGCCAGGTGCGTCGACGGGGTGTCCGGGTGGACCCCCGCGCGGTCGTAGGCGGTGTCGACGGCCACCCGGGCCGCCCTGCCGGTGGCGTCGAGGTAGGCGGCTGGATCGCCGAGTCCGAACAGGCGAGGGAGCATGGGAGGGCCTTCCGTGAGGGGGTCGTCGGCTCCGGGCGGCGTGCGCCACGGACGTCCCGCACAGTAGGGAAGCCTTACCTAAGAAAGCAAATACGCAACAATGACGTGACGTATTCAAAGGGAGGACTCCAGCAAAGGTGAGGCTCACCTATGATGACCGGATGACGAGCTCCTCCGTCCTCCCCCCGCCTGCCGCCCGTCCCTCGCGTGTCGAGGCCCTGCAGATGAAGGCCTACCGCGGGCTCGCGGCCCTCGGCCAGGCGATGCCCGTTGACCGCGACGAGTATCCGCAGTGGACCATGACGGTCCGCGCCACGTGGCTGCTCGCCCCCCGGCTGCGTCGTCTCACGTTCGCCGCGGAGGAGTTCCGCACGTTCACCCCGCAGGGCTGCGACGAGTACTTCGGGCTGCTCACCCCGCCCCCGGGGCGGGCGCTCGTGATGCCCGATCCCGCGGCGCTCAATGCGCGGCGAGCGGTCGGGCGGATCCCCGAGGACGTGCGGCCGGATCTGCGGTGGTACACGGTCGCCGAGCACCGGCCCTCCGTCGGTGAGATCGACGTCGACGTCGTCGTGCACGACCATGCGGGCCCCGCCGGCACGTGGGCGCGCACCGCACGTCCGGGCGACGTCGCCGGCTTCCGCACCGGGAC
>NZ_RBLN01000121.1:0-6223 GCF_003989405.1 Micrococcus sp. HSID17227
TCGGCCTCGGCCCGCTCACGGCGCTGCCGCTCGTCCTCGGAGTCGACGTGCTCGGCGCCCGTCGTCGTGGCCGCGGCGGCGTGGGCGTGCTCGCCCTCGCCGTTGCCCCGGCGCCGGCGACGACGGCGGCCCTCCGCTTCGCCGCGCTGCTCACCGCCGGAGCGGCCCCGCTCGACGGGGGTGTCCTTGATGATGATGCCGCGGCCGGCGCAGTGCTCGCAGGTCTCCGAGAACACCTCCACGAGCCCGGTGCCCATGCGCTTGCGCGTCATCTGGACCAGGCCGAGCGAGGTCACCTCGGCGACCTGGTGCTTCGTGCGGTCCCGGCCCAGGCACTCCACGAGACGGCGCAGCACGAGGTCGCGGTTGGCCTCGAGCACCATGTCGATGAAGTCGATGACGATGATGCCGCCGATGTCCCGCAGGCGCAGCTGCCGGACGATCTCCTCGGCGGCCTCGAGGTTGTTCTTGGTGACGGTCTCCTCGAGGTTGCCGCCGGAGCCCGTGAACTTGCCGGTGTTCACGTCCACCACGGTCATGGCCTCGGTGCGGTCGATCACGAGCGAGCCGCCGGAGGGCAGGTACACCTTGCGCTCGAGCGCCTTGTGGAGCTGCTCGTCCACGCGGTGGGTGGCGTACAGGTCCTCGCCGTCGTGGTCCTCCGGCACCCAGTGGTGCAACCGGTCCAGCAGGTGCGGGGCCACGTAGGTCACGTAGGCCTCGATGTTGTCCCACGTGGCCTCGCCCTGCACGAGCATGGCGGAGAAGTCCTCGTTGAAGACGTCGCGGACCGTCTTGATGGTCAGGTCCGGCTCGGCGTAGAGCAGCTCGGGGGCGAGCACCTTGGTGCCGGACGCCTTCTCCTGGATGCCCTCCCACTGGGCGCGCAGACGGTTGATGTCGTTCTGCAGCTCCTGCTCGGAGGTGCCCTCGGCCGCGGTGCGCACGATCACGCCGGCGTCCTGCGGCAGGTGGTCCTTGAGGATCTTCTTCAGACGCGAGCGCTCCACGTCCGGCAGCTTGCGGGAGATGCCGGTCATCGAGCCTCCCGGCACGTACACGAGGTAGCGGCCGGGCAGGGAGACCTGGCTGGTCAGACGGGCGCCCTTGTGGCCCACCGGGTCCTTGGTGACCTGGACGAGCACGGTGTCGCCGGACTTGAGCGCGTTCTCGATCTTCCTCGGCTTGCCGTCCAGCTGGGCGGCGTCCCAGTTGACCTCGCCCGCGTAGAGCACGGCGTTGCGTCCGCGGCCGATGTCCACGAACGCGGCCTCCATGGACGGCAGCACGTTCTGGACCTTGCCCAGGTACACGTTGCCGATCATCGAGTCCTGCGTGGTGTGCGAGACGAAGTGCTCGGCCAGCACGCCGTCCTCGAGCACGGCGATCTGGATGCGCTGGTCGCGCTGGCGCACCAGCATCTTGCGGTCCACGGCCTCGCGGCGGGCCAGGAACTCGGCCTCGGTGATCACGGTGCGGCGACGCCCGCCCGAGCGGGAGTCGCGGCGGCGCTGGCGCTTCGCCTCGAGCCGGGTGGAGCCCTTGACGCTCTGGACGGTGTCCGAGGCGGTGCTCACGGCCTGGCGCGGCGCGCGCACGCGGGTGACGGTGTGCTCGGGATCGCCGGCCTCGCCGCCGTGGGCTCGTACTCGCCCGGCGCGAAGTACCCGTGCTCGCGGTAGATCTCAAGGCGCTCGAGGATCCCGGCCTGGTCCAGCTCCGGGTGGAACTGGGTGGCGTACTGGCGGGTGCCGAGCCGGAACATCTGCACGGGGCAGTCGGCGCCCTCGGCGAGCAGCACCGCGCCGGGCGGCAGCGCGCTCATCGCCTCCTTGTGGCCGACGTACGCCGCGAACGTGCGCGGGACCCCGGCCAGCAACGGATCCGCGGCACCCTCGTCGGTGAGCGTGACCTCGACGGGCGCGGCCGATTCGCCGTACGCGTTGTCCACGACGCCGCCGGCGTGCCGGCCCAGTGTGCCGACGCCGTAGCAGCAGCCGAGGAACGGCAGGTCGCGGCGCCGGACGACGTCGAGCATCCGGCCCAGCTCCGCCTCCACGGCGCGCTGCACGGGGGACTTGGTCTCCTCGGGATCGGTGCCCGTGAACGGGCTGCCGGGCAGGATCACGGCGGCGACGTCCGCGAGCTCCGCCTCCCAGTCCAGGCCGTGCGTGGCCACGTCCGGGCGCTGCACGACGCGGTCCAGGCGCAGCACCCGCAGCCGGCCCTCCGGATAGCCGCCCAGTCGCTGGACGGCCTCGACCTCGGCGGCCGCGGCGTCGTCTTCGGGGCGCGTCTGGACGAGGAGGAACGGCCGCGGATGCGGGCTCGGGACGGCGCCGGTCGGGGTGGTCATCTCGGCAGACTAGCGGGGCATCGGGCCGGGAGGGCGTGACGGCGTCGCGGGGCGTCGTCGGGGGCGGGTCGCGGTCAGCGGTCGGCCCAGGGGCGGGCGTCGGAGGCCCACGGCAGGGGACGGACGCGTTCCTCGGGCAGCGGGTCCGCGGCCAGCCGGCCGTAGAGGTGCACGTCGAGCCGCCGCCCGCCCGCGCGGCGGCGGCCGCGCTGCGTGCCTTCGTGACGGAGCCCGGCGGCCCGGGCGACGGCCCCCGCCCTCGGGCTGTCCGCCCGCTGGGCCAGTTCGATCCGCTCGAGGTCGCCCTCGGCCAGTTCGGCGCCCGCCACGGTGGTCGCCGCACGCGACATGATCGCGTCCCCGCGCCAGCCCTGATGCAGCCAGGCGGTGAGCGCGCCGGTGCCGTGCGCCTCGTCGCGCACGACGGCGACCAGGCCGATCAGCGTGTCCGTCCCGCGCTCCACCACGGCGACGGCGTCCGTCCCCTCCGCCTGGACCAGTCCGTCGACGTAGGCGCGGGCGGAGGCGTCGTCGGTGACCTCTGCGGGGTCGGCCATGCCGACGGTGCCCGCGTGGAAGGCCGCCAGGACGGCGGGCGTGCCCGTGGCGCGGAGGGGGCGGAGCTGGGCGGGTGCGGGGCCGGTCATGCCGGGAGCACAGCCCCGACTGGGGCTGGGAAGTGAGGTGTGCCACACGAGCCGCACCCCGGAGGGCGTGTCAGCGGGGACGGGGCCGGCCCTCGACGCCCGTCCCGCGGCCGGACCTCACCGGCGCGTGGCGGCCTTCGCCTCGAGCTCGTCGGCGAGGGTGCGCAGCGTGCCGAGCTCCCGGGCGATCCGGGAATCCAGGTCGGCGTCAGTGAGCGTCTCAGACCCGCCGCGGGCGCGCAGGTACAGCAGCTGGTCGAACCGGGCGCGGCGCCACTGATACTCGGCCTCGGCGTCGCGGGCCTGCAGGGCGCGGGAGATCTCCCGGTCGTAGAGCGGCGGCTCGTTGAGCTGGCGCTGGCGCACCTCGAGCACCCGGGCCGCCCGGCCCGGCTCGGAGGGGACCTCGTCCGCCTCGAGCAGGCGCCGACCGAGGTTGGCGGCGGCGATGTGCTCGCCCTCCTCGCGCAGGATCAGCGACGCCAGGGACAGCGCGGCCTGGATGGACTTCCACCGCCCCACGGCCCCGTCCCACGGCAGGTTCGTCAGCAGGCCCAGGGTGGCTAGCGTGCCCTCGGTGTCCTCGTGCAGCAGGTAGAGCCGCTCGGCCATGCCGAACACGTCCTCCAGCTGGGAGCCGGAGCGCAGGTTCAACCCGTGGGAGAGCCGGGCCGCGGTGGCGGTCAGCTCGGTGTCCTCGAGGTGGCGCTTGCCGACGGCGACGATCCGCTCCTCGGGGGACCCCGCGTCCACGGGGGAGAAGGTGGTGTCCGGGACGGCCCTGCGCTCCTCCGGGCGGTCCGTGCGGACCCGGATCACGGAGCCGTGGGCGATCTTGACCTCCCGGCCGCCCTCGAGGGTGGCGATCACGAGCGCGGGGGTGCCGAAGTCGTCCCGCATCACCCGGGTCGAGGCCACGGGCGGGGCGGGCTCGCCGCGGCGGGTCAGGAAGCTGTCCCCGGGCTGCACGTCCTGGGACTTCAGATGGCGGAGGTAGCCGCCGACGACCGGTGCCATGCTCAGCGCCCCCATCCCACGTGGGCGAGGGCCTGGCGCACCAGGTCCCCGCGGCCACCGATGAACTCGGCCTGGATGTCCTCGCCGAGGGCCTCCTCGGGGGTGAGCCAGGTCAGCTCGAGCGCGTTCTGGCGCGGCTGGCACTCACCCGTCACCGGCACCACGTACACCAGGGCCACGGCGTGCTGGCGGTCGTCCGTCAGCCCGGTCTCGGACGGCGCCGGGAAGTACTCGGCGACGGTGCAGGGGACCACCGACGGCGGCAGCTGCGGGAACGCGAGCGGGCCGAGGTCCTTCTCCAGGTGGCGCATCAGCGCGGCGCGGATGGTCTCCCGGTACTGGACGCGTCCGGAGACGAACGTCCGCTGGAACGTGCCGGTCTCGTCCGCCACGTAGAGCAGGCCGATCTCGGTGACGTAGCCGAGGGAGTCCAGCCGCACCGGGATGGCCTCCACATACACCATGGGCAGCCGGCGCCGGGCCTCGTAGAGGTCCTCGTCGGACAGCCAGCCCGGATTCGGGTCGGGGGTGCGCACGCTCATGGTTCTGTTCTACCGGAGTTCCGCGCCGGGGGCACACCGGGTCCCGCGTGTTCCGCTCACCACTTGGCTCGGAAGTACTGCCGGGCCATCGGCACCTGCTCCGAGGGGACGTCGAGCGCGAGGGCGGCCGCGGTCGGCCAGTTCGGGTTCGCCAGGGCGGCGCGGCCCACGCAGACGGCGTCGGCGCGGTCCTCGTCCACCACGGCCGCGACCTCCTCGGCGCCGGTCAGCGAACCGACGGCGGACACCACGATCCCCTCGGTGCCCTCCTTCACGGCGGTGGCCAGCGGCACCTGATAGCCCGGGCCCTGGGGGCCCTCGTAGGTGTCCCCGATGCCCGCGGAGGACAGGTCGAACCAGTGCACCTGCCCCTGCAGCTCCTGCGCCAGGCGGACGGTCTCCTCGATGCTCCAGCCGCCCTCGACCCAGTCCGAGCCGGAGATGCGGATGCCGAGGACCTTGTCCGCGGGCCACACCTCGCGCACGGCCGCCACGACCTCCTTGAGGAAGCGGGTGCGGCCCTCGAAGTCCCCGCCGTACTCGTCGGTCCGGGTGTTGGTCAGCGGCGAGAGGAACTGGTGGATGAGGTAGCCGTGGGCGGCGTGCAGCTGCACGGCGCCGAAGCCGGCACGGTCGGCGCGCTCGGCGGCGTCGGCGAAGGCCTGGACGGTCTCCCGGATCTCGTCCACCCGCATCGCGTGGGTGCGGATCTCCATGGAGTTGGTGGCCACGCCGGAGGGGGAGAGCGTCTCCCAGGAGTCGGGGCCCTCGAGGATCGGCTGCCCGGCGGGCGCGCCCGGGTGCATGGGGACGGTCGAGGCCTTGGCGCCGGCGTGGCCGAGCTGGATGGCGGGCAGGGCGCCCTGGGAGGCGATGAACTCGGCGATCGGCGCCCACGCGTCCCGCTGCTCGTCGTTCCACAGGCCGGTGTCCCACGCGGAGATGCGTCCCTCGGGGGTGACGGCGGTGGCCTCGGCCACCACGATCCCGAAGCCGCCGGCCGCGCGGGCGCCCAGGTGCTGGAAGTGCCAGCCGTGGGGGACGCCGTCGCGCGCCTCGCACGAGTACTGGCACATCGGCGGCAGGATCAGGCGGTTGCGCACGCGCACGCCGTTGATCTCGATCGGTTCGAAGATCGCGGGCACGGCGGGGGCGTCGGTCTGCGGGGTGGCGGTCTGAGTCATGCACCCCACCCTACGAGCGGGTCCGGACACGGGAGGGCTCGCGTCCGCCGCGGGCGGAAGGGCGGGCCGGCCCGTGCGACGAGAGAAGTCGTCACCGCTGCTGCGTCCACCCCTACCCTGGGCCCATGCCCTCCTACCGCGCCCGCCTGCAGATCGGCGACCTCCTGCCCGGCCACCGGCCCGAAGAGGTCATGGACCTGGCCGAGGCCGCCGTCCAGGCCACGCACGTGCTCGCGGCCAAGGACATCGAGGTCGTCGCGCGCGTCCCGCGGATCGTGCTGCGCTTCACGGTGCCCGGCTCGCACCGGGCCGGCGAGGACGCCGAGGCCGCCGAGGTGGCGCGGCGGATGGCGGAGGCGGTGTCCGGCGTCGCCGGGACGGGCCGGCTGGCCGTGCTCCGCCGCGACGGCTGCCGGTGGGTCCCGGTGCCCGCTGGGCTCGGGCGCTGAACGGGGCCGGGCTCAGGCGCCGGCCGGG
>NZ_RBLN01000122.1:0-6191 GCF_003989405.1 Micrococcus sp. HSID17227
TTCACCCTTCTGACCGTCTGTCGGCGCGCCAGGAGGGTCGGATCCGCAGAAGATCCCGCCCCGGCGACGCGCCCGAGACCTCGTGACGGAGTCCCGGGCGCGCCCTACGCTGAGCCGCATGAGCGAGAGCACCCACGCCACCCCGCCCGCCCCCGCCGGATCCCCCGCCTGGATCGACTACACCGCCCCCGACTTCGCCCGCCAGCGGGCCTTCTACGAGGCCCTCTTCGGTTGGACCTTCACCGACTCCGGCGAAGAGTTCGGCCACTACCTGATGATCACCAAGGACGGCGCCTCCGTGGGCGGCGCCATGGACGCCGACCAGGTCTCGCAGATGACCGGCGAGGACCCCCTGCCCGCCGCGTGGACCGTCTACCTGCGCACGCAGGACATGGACGCCACCCTCACCGCGGTGCGGGAGAACGGCGGCGCCGTGCTCGTGGACGCGATGCCCGTCGGCGACCTCGGCGTGATGGCCGTGGCCGAGGGCCCGGGCCACGAGGTCGTGGGCTTCTGGCAGTCCGGCACCTTCCCCGGCCACGATCTGCCGCTCACCCCCGGCACCTCCGTGTGGTTCGAGCTCCTGACCACCCGCTTCGACGAGTCCGCCGAGTTCTACCGCGCCGTGGCCGGCTGGCAGCCCACCCTGATGGGGGACGACGACGCCCCGGAGGACACGCAGACCGTAGCCGACGCCGAGGACGCGGCCCACGACAGCCCCCGCTACGCGACGAACCACCCGTTCGACCGCGCGACCGCGGGCCTGTGCGACGCGCGGACCTGGCTGCCGCCGAACACCGTGGGGTACTGGCGCGTGTACTTCGCCGTGGCGGACACGGACCGCGCGCTCGAGGTGATCCGCGAGCACGGCGGCACGGTCCTGGACGGCCCCCAGGACTCCCCGTTCGGCCGCGTCACCACCGTGCTGGACCCCGCCGGGGCCACGTTCCAGATCAACGAGCCGCCGGCCGAGGGCTGACGGCCGCCGTCGTCGACCGACGACCGTTGACCGTCCGGAATCGTCTGCGGATCTGACCCTTCTGGACGTCCGATCCCGCCTCGGAAGGGTCAGATCCGCAGACGATCCGCCGGGGCCGAACCGGGGACGCCCGCGGCCCTGCGGCCGTCCGCACGGCGGTAGGCCATCGCGAGCACGGCCCCGGAGAGGTTGTGCCAGATCGAGAACACGGCGCCCGGCAGGGCTGCCGCCGGCGAGATGTACTGCGCGGCGAGGCCCGCGGCCAGGCCCGAGTTCTGCATGCCGACCTCGATCGAGACCGTGCGCGCCACGGGCGTGGGCAGCCGGAACAGCTTCGCCGCGCCGTAGCCGAGCAGGTAGCCGAGCCCGTTGTGCAGCACCACCGCTGCGAACACCAGCAGGCCCGCCGACAGCACGCGGGAGGCGCTGTTGCCGACGACGGCGGCCACCACCAGCGCGATGAACACCACCGAGACCCACGGCAGGGCGGGCAGCACGCGGTCGACGACGCGGCGCAGCAGCAGGCGCACGACGAGTCCGCCTAGGACCGGCAGGAGCACGATGTTCACGATGGACTTGGCCATGGCGCCGCCGTCGACGGCCATGTACTGGCCGGCCAGCCACAGGGTGAGCAGCGGCGTGAGCAGCGGGGCCAGGAGCGTGGACACGGAGGTCATGGCCACGGAGAGGGCGGTGTCGGCGCGGGCGAGGTAGCTGACCACGTTCGAGGACGTGCCGCCCGGGGCCGAGCCCACGAGGATCACGCCCGCCGCGAGCTCGGGCGGCAGCTGGAGCACGACGGCGACGCCGAGCCCCAGCAGCGGCATGATCGCGTACTGCGCCACCACGCCCAGCAGCACGGGCAGCGGCCGGCGGGCGACGAGGCCGAAGTCCGGAAGGGTCAGCGTCAGGCCCATGCCGAACATGATGATCCCGAGGAACAGGTTGACCTGGGGCAGCAGCGTCTTCGCGGCGGTCGGGGCGAGGAAGCCCACGAGCGCGGCGGCGAGCACCAGCAGCGGGAAGACGGTGACGGCGATGCGGGCGGAGCGGTCTTCCGCGCGGCGGGCGTCGGTGGGGGCGGGATCCGGTGCGGTCATCCCGTCATGGTAAGAGCGGGGCCGCGGTGCGTCGTCGCGTGACGCGGCGCCGTCGTCGGCCTTCCGGAATCTTCTGCGCCCCTGACCCTTCTGGACGTCCGCTCCCGCCCCAGAAGGGTCAGTTCCGCAGACGATCCTCCGCGCCACCGGCGTCGAGACCGCCACGCTCCGCGATCGCGGCCCGCACCAGCGCCGCCGTCTCGACGAATCCCCGCCACCGGTCCGTCCCCGCCACCCGGATGTTGAGCCAGCCCTGACGCAGGAACACCGCGTCCCGGCGGGTGTCCTTGCCGACCTGCGCGGCGCCGTCGTGGGTCTTGCCCTCGTAGTGGATCGCGATCCGCCACCGCCGGTAGCCGAGGTCCGCGCTGGCGGGGTGCCACAGCGAGTAGTCCGGGTCCCAGAGCTCGATCTGCAGGTCCGGCTCGGGCAGCCCCGCGGCCATCAGCGCCAGGCGCAGTTCGGTCTCGGCCGGGGAGTCGGAACCGGTGCGCACGAGCGCGAGCGCCTCCCGCGCCCGCACGATCCCGGCCTCGCCGGTGTGCCGCTCGAGCGCGGCGCCGAGCTCCCGGCGGGTGGCCAGCGCGACCTTCCCCCGCCGTTCGTCCTCCCGTGCCAGCCGATCTCCGACCGCCACGAGCGCGTCTCGGTCCAGGACGGTGGCCAGGTGGAACCAGGTGTCGGCGTGCGAGGTCCATCGCAGCCCGTGCAGCCGGTCCCTCCGCACGAGGACGCGGTCCAGGTCCACGAGCCGGGTGCGCACGCCGGGCTCCCGTAGCACCCGGCGGGTGCGGGACCGCAGGACGGTAGGACGCACCCGGGCCTTCACGTCGTCCGGGAGGGGCCAGCCCAGCAACCGGGCCACGGACTCTCCGGTCACCACGACGTCGGGACGCATCGCCGCCAGGTCCTGCAGCCGGGACAGCTCGGTGGCGAGGGGACGCGCGGGCGGCGTCGCCCCGGTGACGGGGCCGATCCAGCGGTAGTGGCCGTGCGCGACGCGTTCGACGTCCCGGCTGCGCAGCCGCGACCCGGACACCCCGGCGGCCAGCGCCTGCGCCCGCGTGAACGGGGCGTCCTGGAGGTGGGCGGGGAAGGGTCCGGGCACGCGCATGGCCCCGATCCTGCTCGCTCCCGACGTCGGCGGGCCCGGTTGTCCACAGGCCCTGCGGAGGCGTCGGGCCGACGTCGTCGTGGACGTCCTGCCGCGCGCTGGGAATCCGTTGCACATCTGACCCTTCTGGGCCGCCGCGCAGCGCTCGGAAGGGTCGGATCCGCAGAAGATTCCGGGATCACCCGCTCAGCCCGTACTCCTTCAGCATCTTCCGGGCCTCCTGGGTGCCGGCCCTCTGCAGCTCGAGCAGCTGCGCGTAGATCCCGCCGGACGCGGCCAGCTCGGCCGGGGTCCCGATCTCCTGCACCTGCCCGCCGCGCAGCGTGACGATCCGGTCCACGGACGCGATCGTGCTCAGCCGGTGCGCCACGATCAGGCTCGACCGCCCCACCATCAGGTCCTCGAGGGCCGCCTGCACGAGCCGTTCTGACTTCGTGTCCAGTGCGGAGGTGGCCTCGTCCAGCACAAGGATCGGCGCGTCCTTCAGCACGGCCCGCGCCACCGCGATCCGCTGCTTCTGCCCGCCGGACAGCCGCAGCCCGCGCTCGCCGATCACCTGTTCGTAGCCGTCGTCGAACGCCGCCACGAACCGGTGCGCGTACGCGGCCTGCGCGGCGGCCCGGACGCGTTCGTCGGAGGCGTCGGCGTCCGCGTAGGCGATGTTCTCGCGCACCGTCCCGGAGAACAGGCTCGGCTCCTGGAACACGGTGGCGATCCGCCCGCGCAGCGCGGCCAGGTCCAGCCCGGCGACGTCCTGTCCGAACACCTCGATGCGTCCGCTCGTCACCGGGTACAGGCCCAGCAGCAGGTGCGCGATGGTCGACTTCCCGCCGCCCGACTCGCCCACGAGCGCCACCCTGGCACCCTGCGGGATGTCGAAGGACACGCGGTCCAGCACGGGGCGGGAGGCGTCGGCGTCGTAGGCGAAGGAGACCTCGTCGAAGCGCACGGCCGGCACGTCCGCGGGGACGTCCGGCGCACCCGGCACGACGTCGGCCCGCGGCTCCGCCGGCACGCGCGGTGCGTCCGCACCCGCCGACTCCGCACTCGCGCTCGCCGCCGCGAGCGCCGCCCCGCCGGCCCGCTCGCGCTCCTCGGCGAGCACCTCGAAGTAGTCCTTCGACCCGGCGACGGCGCGCTGGGCGGAGTCCACGAGGAAGCTCATGGAGAAGATCGGCTGCCGGGCCATGTTCATCAGCTGCAGGAGGATCACCATGTCGCCCACGGAGAACAGGCCCTGCGCGGTGCGGACGAACACGATCAGGTACATCGCGCCGAAGGCCACGTTCAGGGCGAGCCGGCGCCCGGCGTCCATGCCGTGCCAGAACCGGGACTGCTGCCGGGTGATCTCCACGGTCCGCAGGAACCGGTCGCGGAACCCGGTGAGCTCGTGGTCCTGCCGGTTGTAGGCCCGCACCACGGACATCTGGGAGACCACCTCGGCGAACCGCCCCGAGGCGACGTCCACCTCCGTGTTCTTCTCCCCCTCCCACACCTGCCACTTCGCGGACGTCCGCGCGGTGAGCCACATGTACACGGGGAAGACGACGGCCAGCAGGATCGCCAGCGGCCACCAGTAGAACGCCGTGATCACGAGCACCGCGGCGGTGGTGACGAGCATGGTGAACGCGTTGTTCGCGAAGAACTGCAGAAACTGGGTGATCTCGTTGATGGTGCGGTTCAACCGGTTGACGACCCGCCCGGTGATCGCGGTGTCGAAGTACCGCTGGGGCAGGTGCAGCAGCTGCTCGAAGTACCGCGTGGAGAGAATGGTGCGCATGCGCGCGGCCATCACGTCGCCCCAGTAGCCGCCCACGCTCACCACCAGGGTGGTCGCCACCTCGACGGCGAGGAACGCGACCGCCAGCCAGGTCACCGCGGTGACGGCCTCGGCCACGTCGGTCTCCCCCGCGACGGCGGCGACGATCCGGTCCGTGGCCGCACCGATCAGGAACGGGGTGGCCAGGGCCAGCACCGCGGCCAGCACGGAGCTGACGGCGATGCCGAGGTAGAGGCGGTGGAGCTGGGGCGCGAAGCGCAGGATGCGGAGCAGCGACGTCACCCGGCCAGGCTAGTGGCCGGTGCGGACATCAGCGCGGGCCGGTCGGCCCGCCTGGAGGTCAGAACGGGGGCGCTGCCGCGACGGCGGCCAGCACGGGGTGCAGCAGCGGGGCCACGCCGTGCCCGCCCGGTGCGGCCGGGGCGGCGGGGTCCATCCAGTGCAGCTCGACGATCTCGTCCGTCGGCTCGGGGACCTCGTGCCGGGCGACGGGCCGCCACAGCGCGAACACCTCCGAGTGCAGGGCGGCGCCGGGCTCGTTGGCGGCGGCGGTGTCCCACGCGCCGAGGCGGGTCAGCTCGTCCGGGCGCAGGCGCAGCCCGGTCTCCTCGGCCACCTCGCGGACGGCGGTGTCCACGGGGGCCTCGCCGGGCAGGTGCTTGCCGCCGGGGAACATGAACATGGCGGTGCCGGCCTTGCGGACGGTCAGCACGCGGCGGTCCGGGCGGGCCAGCACGACGGCGGAGACGCGGATGACCTCCCCGGCTGCGACGGTCGGCGTGGGGGCGGAGTCGGAGGGGGAAGGACTCATGCCCCCATCATCCTCCCCGGGCGGCTCAGAGGAGCGTGAGCCCCACCTTCACGGCGATTCCCAGCATGAGCACGCCCACCACGGCGTCCACGATCCGCCACGTCCGCGCCGAGTCCATGGACGGGGCGAGCTTGGTGCCGCCCCAGCCGAGCGCGGCGAACCACACGAGCGAGGCCGCCACCGCGCCGCCCACGTACGCCCACTTCGCCGCCCCGAACGTCTGCGCGAAGGTGCCCATCATCACCACCGTGTCGAGGATGGCGTGCGGGTTCACCAGGGAGACGGACAGCGCCAGCAGGATGATCCGCGGCAGCGGCGTCTGTGGGCGGTCCAGCGCCACGCGGCGCGGCTGCACGCGCTGCCGCACCGCCACCGATCCGCCGCCCGAGGGGGCGCCGACGCCGGGC
>NZ_RBLN01000123.1:0-6408 GCF_003989405.1 Micrococcus sp. HSID17227
TGAGCTCTCGGACGGCAAGCCGATCGGCATCAAGTTCTGCGTGGGCTCCCGCGTGGACGTGCTGGCCATGACCAAGGCCATCTGGGAGGAGCGGATCGCCCCCGACTTCATCATCGTGGACGGCTCCTCCTGCAGGCGGCGCTCCCCGCGGACCTCGGTGAGCCGGTACAGCACGGGCACGAGCACGAGGGTGAGCAGGGTGGAGGAGACCAGGCCGCCCACCACGGCCACCGCGAGGGGCTGGGAGATGAACCCCGCGTGCCCCGTGACGCCCAGGGCCATCGGGGTCATGGCCAGGACGGTGGCCAGGGCCGTCATCACCACCGGGCGCACGCGGTTGAGCGCGCCCACCTCGATGGCCTCGTCCAAGGTCATGCCGCGGTCGCGGCGGTACTGGTTGATCAGGTCGATCAGCACAATCGCGTTCGTCACCACGATGCCCACCAGCATGAGCAGCCCGATCATCGTGGACAGTCCCAGGGGCGTGCCGGTGGCCAGCAGCGCCAGGAACACGCCCGTGGCGGCGAAGGGGATCGACACGAGCAGCACGAGCGGCTGGCGCAGCGAGTTGAACGTCGCCACCAGCACGACGTACACGGTCGCCACGGCGGCCAGCAACGCCAGCCCGAGGTCCCGGAACGTCTGCGCCTGCTGCTCCGCCGCGCCGCCCACGGCCGCGGTGACGCCCTCGGGCAGGTCCAGCTCCGCCACGGCCTGCGTGACCCGGCGTGAGACGGCCCCGAGGTCCTCGTCGTCCGGGGTCACCGTGACGACGGCGGTCCGCTCGCCGTTCGAGGACGTCACCCGGGCGGGCACGGACACGCGCGAGACCTCGGCGAGGTCGGCCAGCGGCACGGGTCCCTCCGCCGTCTCCACAGGCACCTGGCGCAGGGCGTCGAGGGACTCGACCGGCTCCGGGTCACCCAGCTGCACCGCGAAGCTCTCGAACCCGAAGCGGACCTCGCCCACGGGCACGGCCTGCAGGGCGGCGGCGGCCTGGCCGGCCACCGCCTCCTCGGTCAGGCCGAGCCGGGCGGCGGCGACGGTGTCCACGTCCACCTGGAACGTCGGGCGCAGGTCCGAGGCCGGCGTCGTCACCTCGCGGGCACCCTCGACGGGCTGCAGCGCCTGGGCGACCTGGCTGGCGGCCGCGGTGAGGGTCTGCGGGTCGGGGGCGGAGACGGACACCTCGATGTCCTGGCCGCCGCTCGGCCCCTGCTGCGTGGAGACGGACACGTCGCCCACGCCGTCGAGACCCGTGAGCTCGGCGCGCACCCCGTCCTGAAGGGCCACCTGATCCGCATCCGGGTCGGTCACCACCGTGAACCGCGCCCGTTCCGCCGAGGAGCCGCCGAAGGCCCCCATCGGACCGGCGGCGGTGCCGGCCGTCCACTGGACCGTCTCGACGCCGTCGGTGTCCAGCAGCACCCGCTCGATGCGCTCGGCGGCGGCGGCCGTCGTCTCCAGCGACGCCCCCGGCTCCTGCTCCGCCGTGACGACGAACGAGTTCTGTCCCGAGTCGCCCAGGAGGTTCGTGGGGATCAGCGGGACCAGCGCGGCCGTACCGGCCAGCAGCGCCAGGGCGGCGGCGAGGGTGACCACGGTGTGCCGCTGCGTCCAGCGCAGCACCGGGCGGTAGGCCCGCGTGAGCCATCCACCGGCCGCCACGGGCCGGTCGCCGGCGACGGCGGGCGCGGCCGCGGTCTCGGCCCCGCGCCGTGGGGCGCGCAGGAACCACCAGCACAGCACCGGCACGATCGTCAGGGCGACGACGAGGGAGGCCAGCAGGGCGACCGTGGCGGTCACGGCGAAGGGCCGGAACAGCTCACCGGCCAGGCCGCCCACGAAGGCGATGGGCAGGAACACGGCCACGGAGACCAAGGTGGAGGCGGTGATCGCGGTGGCGACCTCGCGCGTGCCGTCCAGGATCGCGGTGCGCCGGTCGGCGCCCAGGCTGAGGTGCCGGCGGATGTTCTCCACCACCACGATCGCGTCGTCCACGACCCGGCCGATCGAGATCGTCAGCGCCCCGAGCGTCAGCGTGTTGAGGGAGTAGCCGAAGGCCGCCACCCCGATGAGGGCGGCCAGCAGGGACAGCGGAATGGACACGGCGGTGACGAGGGTGGAGCGCACCGAGAGCAGGAACACGGCGATCACCAGCACGGCGAACGCCAGGCCCAGCAGGCCCTCCTGGAACAGCGTGTCGATGGACTGCTGGATGAACGGGGCCTGGTCGAACACCACGATCAGGTCCGCGCCGCCGCCCACCAGGGACGCCAGCTCCGGCAGGGCGTCGCGCACGGCCTGCGAGACCGCCACGAGGTCGGCGTCCGGGGTCGCGGTCACGGAGACGGACAGCGTCGGCACCCCGTTGGTGCGGGTCAGGGACGTGGGGGCCGCGGCCACGAGGGAGACGTCGGCGACCTCGTCCAGGGTGCGCGGTTCGCCGTCCCCGGAGGGAGCGACGACGATCCCGCGCAGGCCCTCGAGGTCCTCGACGGCGGAGCCCGCCTGGACGGGATAGGTGGTCGCGCCCTCGGTGACCTGGCCGACGGGGAAGAGGCCGGTGTTCTCCTCGAGTGCGTCGGTGATGTCGGAGGTGGTCAGCCCGGCGGCGGCGAGCGCGGCCGGGTCCGGGACCACGGAGACGTTCTCGTCCGTGCCGCCGAGGACGTCGGCGCCCCGGACGCCGTCGATCTTCTGCAGCCGCGGGGCCAGGACGTCCTCGGCGCGGCGGCGCAGGGTGTTGAGGTCCTCGTCCCCGGACAGGGCGAGGAAGACCACCGGGAAGTCGGAGACGGAGCCCGCGAAGGACGAGGTCTCCGCCTCCTCCGGCAGCTGCGGCCCCAGGTTGGCGACCACCCGGTCCACCTGGGACCGGGCCCGGTTCAGGTCGGTGCCGTAGGCGAACTCCAGCTGGACCGCGTTGAAGTCGGACTGCGACGTGGACCGCGAGGATTCGAGGCCCTCCACGGCCTGCAGGGCCGTCTCGAGGGGTTCGCCCACCTGCGCGTCCACGACCTCGGGGGACGCCCCCGGGTAGAGCGTCGAGACGGAGATGACGGGCAGCTCGAGCGGGGGGATCAGCTCCCGCTTGAGCTGCCCGGCGGAGAGGACGCCGAACACCGCGATGAACACGGTGACGAGCGCCACGAGCGCCCGCCGGCCGAGTGAGAACCGTGCGAGCGCTCCCATCGCGGCGTCAGGCCAGCTTCAGTGCGGCGTCCGTGACGGTGCGGACCTCGTCCAGCAGCGCCGGGTCGTCGTTGAGCGTGTGGCCCAGCGACGGGATGAGCTCCTTGAGCGTGCCGTCCCAGCCGGCCATCTTCGCGGGGAAGCAGCGCTCGAGCAGCTTCACCATGATGGGGGCAGCGGTGGAGGCGCCCGGCGAGGCGCCGAGCAGGCCGCCGAGCGAGCCGTCCGCGTGGGTGACGACCTCGGTGCCGAACTGCAGGACGCCGCCGAAGCGGCCCTTGCGCTTCATCACCTGCACGCGCTGGCCCGCGGTGATCAGCTCCCACTCGCCACCGTCGGCCTCCGGGTAGAACTCGTGCAGCGCGTCGATCTTCTTGTCCCGGGACTTCAGCACCTCGGTCACGAGGTACTTGGTCAGGTCCACGTTGTCCTTGGCCACGTCCAGCATTGTGGTGAGGTTGTGCGGGCGCACGGACAGCGGCAGGTCCAGGTAGGAGCCGGTCTTGAGGAAGTTCGTGGAGAACCCGGCGTAGGGGCCGAACAGCAGGGAGCGCTTGCCGTTGACGAACCGGGTGTCCAGGTGGGGCACGGACATCGGGGGGGCGCCGACGGCGGCCTGGCCGTACACCTTGGCCATGTGCTGGTTGACCGTGGACTCGTCCGTGCAGCGCAGGAACTGGCCGGAGACCGGGAAGCCGCCGAAGCCCTTGATCTCGGGGATGCCGGACTTCTGCAGCAGGGGCAGGGCGCCGCCGCCGGCACCGACGAAGACGAAGCGGGCGCGGTCCACGAGCTCGGAGCCGGCGGCCTTGTTCTTGACCTTGACCTCCCAGCGGCCGTCCGTGCCGCGGGTGAGGCCGGTGACCTTGTGACCGAAGCGCACCTCGGCGCCGGCGCCGGCCATGGCCGTGATGAGCTGGCGGGTGAGGGAGCCGAAGTCGACGTCGGTGCCGCCGGTGTTGCGGGACGCCGCCAGGCGCTGGCCCGGCTCACGGCCCTCGATCAGCAGCGGGGCCCAGGCACGGATCTGCTCCGGGTCCTCGCTGTGCTCCATGCCGGCGAACAGCGGCTGGGCGGACATGGCCTCATAGCGGGTGCGGAGGTAGTCCGCGTGGTCGTCACCCCACACGAAGGACATGTGCGGCAGCGGGTTGATGAAGGACTTGGGGTCCTTGAGCGTGCCGTCCGCCACCAGGGAGGACCAGAACTGGCGGGTGGTCCAGAACTGCTCGTTGATGCCCAGCGCCTTGGTGACGTCCACCCGTCCGTTCTTGTCCATGGGCGAGTAGTTCAGCTCGCACAGGGCGGCGTGGCCGGTGCCCGCGTTGTTCCACGGGTCGGAGGACTCCAGGCCGGCCTGATCGAGGCTCTCGTACAGGGCGATGGACCAGGTGGGCTCGAGCTTCTGCAGCAGCACGCCCAGGGTGGCGCTCATGATGCCGCCGCCGATCAGGACGACGTCGTGGGTGGCGGTGGACGAGGTGGTGGGCACGGTCAACTCCTGAAGCAGAACGACGGCGGGTGGGCGCAGTGCGACCAGGCCGAGCAGTGGCGGTCGGGCCGGGCGCCGTGATCTCCCACTGTACTACCGGTGCGTTCAGCCTTCGGTCAGCCTGACGCGCGAGAAGGGCTCGTCCAGCTGCGGCGACGTCGGGTAGGAGGCCACGCGCGGGCCGGTGGCCAGGGCCGAGATCGGATAGACCAGCGGCAGCGCCGGCAGGTCGAGGGCCATGGCCCGGACGACGCGGCGGAACAGGGCGCGGCGCGCGTCGTCGTCGTTCTCGGCCGCCGCCGCGTCCACGTCCTCGACGACGCGCGGGTTGCGGTAGCCGGTCTCGGCGCGGCCCGAGCGCGCGAAGGGCTCGAGGAACGCGTGCGGGTCGCGATAGTCGCCGGTGCGGCCCATCAGGTGCAGGGCTCGGGTGGGCCGGGAGACGACGGCGTGCAGGTAGTCCTGGTCCTCCGGCACGGGCACGGGCACGATGTGCATCCCCACCGCGCCGAGGTCGCGGGCGACCATCGCGTAGACCCGCTCCGGCTCGGGCAGGGAGGGGCGGGCCGTGCCGGCCGGGTAGAGGAACTCCAACGGCTCCCCGTCGTATCCCGCCAGGTGGAGGAACTCGCGGGCCCGGCCCGGGTTGACGTCGTAGCGCCGCGCCTCCTCGTCGCCGACGCCGAGGGACGGGGGGACGAGGTCGTGGGCCAGGCGGGTGCCCTCGAGGAAGACGTCGCTGCCGGCGATGCGCGGGCGGTCCACCGCGTACGCGATCGCCTGGCGCAGGTACTGCGAGCGCACGCGCGGGTGGTCCAGGTTCATGCCCACGTAGAGCACGCCCAGGGGGTCCCGGGGCAGCACCTGGGTGCCGGCCTCGACGAGGGGGCGCAGCTGGCCGGGGGCGACGACGTCGATCACGTCCGCCGAGCCGCGCCGCAGCTCCCGCAGGCGCACGGAGGCCCGACCCCACGCCTGCACGGCCACCGGGTACGCCGCCGGATCGGAGCCGCGGTGGCGGGCGCTGGGGACCAGGATCGTCGCGCCCGAGGCGCCCGGGTGGGCGCGCGTGAGCTCGGCGGTCTCCGCGGCGTCGGCCCAGCGGTAGGGGCCGGTGCCGGCGGGGGTGGTGACCTCGGAGCCGTCCACGTCGACCGTGCGGTCCCACGAGGCCGGCGAGGAGATCGCGAAGGCCGGCGAGGCCAGCGCGGCCGCGAGGTGACGGCGGGGGGAGTGCAGGCGCAGCCGCACCTCGAGCTCTCCGCGGGCCTCGACGCCGGCGAAGGCGGAGTCCGCATCCCCGGCGTATCCGCCGAAGGCCGAGACGAACGAGGAGGGCGGGGCGACGGTCCCGTCCACGGGCGCAGGGGCGGAGGCCCACCGCTCGATGTTCGCGACCACGGCGGCGGCGTCGCACGGCTCGCCGTCGTCGAACACCACCCCGGAGACCAGGTGGAACGTGTGGAGGCGGCCGCCGTCGGACTCCTCATGCCGCTCGGCGAGGCGGGGCGTGGGGGCGCCGGTGTCCGCGTCCACGCCGAGCAGCGTCTCGAAGACCTGGCGGATCAGACGGAAGGACTCGACGTCCAGCGCGCGGGCCGGCCCACGCGCCCACGGCCTGCTGGAGCGCACCCTGGGTCACCTGCATGCCGAGCGCCTCCCCGCGTCCGTAGGCCGGGTTGGAGAGCAGGATGACGAACGCGGTGGCCGAGCACACGATC
>NZ_RBLN01000124.1:0-6198 GCF_003989405.1 Micrococcus sp. HSID17227
GCCGCACCCGGCGCCGCCGCACGCCCCGCCGGACCGGGCCGGCCGTCGTCGTCCTCGGGCCGTCCAGCCGGTCATGTATCCTTGTCCGCACGAACCATATTGACCAGTGAGTACCTCGGCGGGCCCCTGTGCGCCACAGATCCGAGGCGGCGAGAGATGCGAAGGGGGTCACGCTCATGGGGCGCGGCCGTCAGAAGGCTAAGGCCACGAAGCAGGCACGGGAGATGAAGTACTTCTCTCCCGGAACAGACCTCTCGGCACTGGAGCGAGAGCTCACGGGCGGGCGCACGCGCAGCCCGGAGCCGGACCAGGAGCCCGAGTACGAGGATCCCTACGAGGACCTCTACGCGGAGGACGAGGACGACGACGCACGGGCGCGATGACGCCCGCACGGCATCCGGCCCTGGACGGGCATCAGGCCGCCCTGCGGTCGATCGCCAGGGTGGTGGATGAGACAGCACCGCTGCAGGACCCCGAGACGGCGTCTCGGGGTCTGCTGCGTCTGATGGAGGAGTTCCGCCCGCTCGTGATCACCGGGGCCGGCGTGTCCACGGACTCCGGCATCCCGGACTACCGGGGGCCGAACGGGTCCCTGCACCGCCACCGGCCGATGACGTACCAGGAGTTCCGGGACGACCCGGCCGCCCGCCACCGCTACTGGGCGCGCTCGTTCGTGGGCTGGCGCCGCATGGACCAGGCCCGGCCGAACGAGGCGCACCGCATCCTCGCGCGCTGGGCGGCCGAGGGGCGGATCGCCGGCATCCTGACCCAGAACGTGGACGGGCTGCACGCCGAGGCCGGACGCGCGGCGGGCATGCCGGAGGACCGGCTGATCGAGCTCCACGGCGACCTGGCGCGCGTGGCCTGCCTGAACTGCGGGGCCACCGAGTCCCGCCGTGACCTGGACCTGCGGCTCGAGGCCGCCAATCCGGGCTACCTCGAGCGCGTGGCGATCGACCCGGACGCCGTGAACCCCGACGGCGACGTCTCCCTCGACCAGCACTGGGTGGAGGAGTTCACGATGGTCGGTTGCCGGGTCTGCGGCTCCGTGAAGCTCAAGCCGGACGTCGTGTACTTCGGTGAGTCCGTGCCCGCGGCGCGGCGCGCGGCCGCGGAGGCGATGGCCGACGACGGCGGCACGGTGCTCGCCGTCGGCACCTCGCTGGCCGTGATGAGCGGCTACCGGTTCGTGCTGCGGGCCGAGCGGGCCGGGCATGAGACGGGGCTGATCAACCTCGGCCCCACCCGCGCCGACGCCAAGGCCCGCTGGCGCTGGCGCGCCCCGGTCGCCGACGCGCTGGCCTGGCTCGACGCCCGCCTCTGACCCCCACCCACGTTTTCGTTCGGGAAACGGCGGACGCCGGGGCGTTTTCGTGCGGGAAACGGCGGGCGCCGGGGGTGTGGACACCGGGTGGCCCGGGGCCACGCACGACTCCTGCACAGGTGGCGCCGCCGGCGTCGTCGTCCACGGTGGGTGCTCCTGAGCGGGCGGGATAGGCCGGGTTGAGCCATCGTCACGGGCATGGACACGTCTTCCCTGCCCCTGCCGGACATCGTCGAGACCGGCCGGCCGTTCACCCGTGGCGACCTGCGCGCGGCCGGGGTCTCGGAGCGACTGGTCCGCGGCGGTGACGTGCGGCGCGTGACGCATGGGGTCCATCGGCTCCGGACTGACCACCTCGGCTCGTGGGCGGATCTCGGCTACGCCGAGGCGCCCGCTCCCTTCGCGCCGGAGGAGACGGCCGCGATCGTGGAGGCGAGCGGGGGAGTGGCCTCCCACCTCACGGCGCTGCTCCTGCACCGCGTGCCGCTGCCGCCGTTCCTGGCGGAGGACGGCACGGTGCACGTGTCCCGGCCGCACCCGCGCGGGGCGAGCGTCCGACCGGAGATCACCTCGCATGCCCGCCTCGTCCCGGCCGCGGACGTCACAGCCCTCCACGGGATCCGCCTGACGAGCCTGGAGCGATCCTGGGCGGATCTGGCCGCGCTGCTTCGTCCAGGCATGCTCGAGCCCGTCGTGGCGGCCGGGGACGCCCTCATCCATCGGCCGTGGTCGCCGGAGGGGCGTCGCTCACCACGGACCACGACGGCGGCCCTGCGGTCCGCGCTCCTGCGTGCCGGACGGTTCAAGGGAGTGCGCACCGCCCGTGCCGCACTCGAGCTGGTGCGGGTGGGCGCGGATTCCCCGCAGGAGACAGCCCTGCGACTGGCCCTGCTCCACGCCGGCCTGCCCGAGCCGGAGCTCCAGCTGGTGCTGCACCCGGGCCGGGCCCGGTCACCGGACGCGGATCTGGGGTGGCGGCAGTGGCGCTTGGTGGTCCACTACGACGGCGGTCACCACCTCGATCCTGCACAGCTCGCGGTGGACTCGTGGCGAGACGAGGGATGGGCGCGCGCGGGCTGGACGCAGATCTGGGCCACGGTGGACGACGCGCGGGACGACTTCCGGCGCGTCGTCGCCGAGGTGCAGACGCACCGGGCCCGGCTCGGCGGGCGGATCTTCGCGTCGTGAACCGCCGTTTCCCGAACGAAAACGCCCCGGAGGCCGCCGTTTCCCGAACGAAAACGCTCCGGAGGCCGCCGTTTCCCGAACGAAAACGCCCCCGGGGGGTCAGGCGGCGTACTGGCCGCGCATCAGCACGGCGCCGCCGTCGACGCCCTTGGCGCCATGCACGAAGTCCAGGCCCGCGGCCGCCGCGTCGTCGGTGAGGGCGCCGATGGTGCCCATCTCCCACGCGTCGATGCCGGCGTCCACGAGCACGGAGATCGACTTCGCGGCCACCTCCGGGTCCACCACGGCCACCATGCCCACGCCGAGGTTGAGGGTGCGCTCGAGGTCGGACTGCGGAACGCGGCCGAGCTCGCCCACCAGGCGGAACACGGGCGGCAGGGACCAGGTGTCGCGCTCGACGGTCGCCATGAGGCCCTGCGGGAGCACGCGTGCCAGGTTCGCGGCCAGGCCGCCGCCGGTCACGTGGCTGAACGCGCGCACCGGCAGGTCCGAGCCGCCGTCGTGGCCGTTGAGGCGCTGCACCAGGTCGAGGCAGGCGCGGGAGTAGATGCGGGTCGGCACGAGCAGCTCCTCGCCGAGGGTGCAGCCGAGCTCGGTGACCTCGCGGTCGAGGGACCAGCCCGCGGCGTTCACCACGCGGCGCACGAGCGAGTAGCCGTTCGAGTGGATGCCGGAGGAGGCCATGCCGATCACGACGTCGCCGGACTGCACCCGCTCCGCGCCCAGGACCATGTCCGCCTCGACCACGCCGGTGGCCGCGCCCGCCACGTCGTACTCTTCCGCGGCCAGCAGGCCCGGGTGCTCGGCGGTCTCGCCGCCCACGAGCGCGGTGTCGGCCAGGCGGCAGCCCTCGGCCACGCCGCGCACGATGTCCGCGATGCGCTCGGGCACGACCTTGCCGCACGCGATGTAGTCGGTCATGAACAGGGGCTGGGCGCCGACCACCACGATGTCGTCCACGACCATGCCCACGAGGTCCTGGCCGATGGTGTCGTGCTTGTCCATCGCCTGTGCGATCGCCACCTTGGTGCCGACGCCGTCCGTGGACGTGGTCAGCAGCGGCTTGCGGTACTGCAGCAGCGCGGAGGCGTCCCACATGCCGGCGAAGCCGCCGATGCCGCCCATGACCTCGGGGGTGTGGGTGGCCTTCACGGCGTCCTTCATCAGCTCGACGGCGCGGTCGCCGGCCTCCACGTCGACGCCGGCCGAGGCGTAGGTGATCGGGGCGGCGGAGGAGGGGGTCTGGTTCGGGGTCACAGCGGGGTCCTGTCCGTCTCGGTGAGCAGCTTCTCGTCGTCGGCGTCCGGGCCGGGCTCGCAGCCCGTGGCGGTCACGGTGGTGGTCTCGCCGTCCACGTCCAGCACCACGGTGGACGCGGGCGACACGGCGACCGGCTCCAGCAGGCCCTTGCCGCGCTCGCCCTCGTCGGCCAGCGGGATCGGGTAGTCACCGGTGAAGCAGGCGGTGCACAGGCGCTCGCGCGGCTGCCCGGTGGCCTCGATCATGCCCTCCTCGCTGATGTAGGCCAGCGAGTCGGCGCCGATGGATGCGGCGATCTGGTCCACCGCGGCTCCGTTGGCGATGAGCTCGGCGCGGGTGGCGAAGTCGATGCCGTAGAAGCAGGGCCACTTCACGGGAGGGGAGGAGATCTTCACGTGCACTTCGGCAGCGCCGGCCTCCTTGAGCATCCGCACGACGGCGCGCTGGGTGTTGCCGCGCACGATCGAGTCGTCCACCACCACGACGCGCTTGCCGGCCACCACGGTGGACTGGACGTTGAGCTTGAGGCGGATGCCGAGCTGGCGCAGCGTCTGGGACGGCTGGATGAAGGTGCGGCCCACGTACGCGTTCTTCACGAAGCCCTGGCGGAACGGCAGGCCCGAGGCGTCCGCGTAGCCCACGGCGGCGGGCGTGCCGGACTCGGGCACGGGGATCACGACGTCGGCCTCGACCGGCTGCTCGAGCGCGAGGCGGCGGCCCATCTCCACGCGGGACTCGTACACAGAGCGCCCGGCGATCGTGGCGTCCGGCCGGGCGAGGTACACGTACTCGAACACGCAGCCGGCCGGCTTGGACTCGGCGAAGCGGGTGGAGCGGATGCCCTCCTCGTCGATCGCGATCATCTCTCCGGGCTCGACCTCCCGGATGAACGAGGCGCCGACGGTGGCGAGGGCCGACTGCTCGGAGGCCACCACCCAGCCGCGCTCGAGGCGGCCGAGCACGAGCGGGCGCACGCCCTGCGGGTCGCGGGCGGCGTAGAGGGTGCGCTCGTCCATGAACACGAAGCAGTAGGCGCCGCGGATCTTCGGCAGCAGCTCGAGGGCGGTCTCCTCGAGGCGGTCCCCGGGGGCGCCGTGGAGCAGGGCCGTGACCAGGGCGGTGTCCGTGGTGTTGCCCTGCTTCATCTCACCGTGGGTGTGGCGGCCGTCCGCGGCGTGCACCATGCGCAGCAGCTCGGCGGAGTTCACGAGGTTGCCGTTGTGCGCCAGGGCGACCGTGCCGTCGTCGGCGGTGGCGCCCAAGGTGGGCTGGGCGTTGGCCCACTTGTTCACGCCGGTGGTGGAGTAGCGGCAGTGGCCGACGGCGATGTGGCCGCTCAGCGCGGTGAGCGTGGCCTCGTCGAACACCTGGGAGACCAGGCCGATGTCCTTGTAGACGGCGATGCGCCCGCCGTCCGAGACGGCGATGCCCGCGGACTCCTGGCCGCGGTGCTGGAGCGCGTACAGGCCGTAGTAGGCCAGCTTCGCGACCTCCTCGCCCGGCGCCCACACGCCGAACACGCCGCATTCGTCCTGCGGCCCCTGGTCCTGGGGGTCGAGGGCAGCGGTCAGGCGGCCGTCGCCTCGTCGGGTGCGCGGTGCGATCACTGCTCGGGGGTCCTTTCGGTGGGGGTGGTGCGGGCGGGCGGGGCGCCCGCGTCCACGCGGTCCAGGCGGACGTCCGCCATGGCCGGGTCGTCGGTGCGCTCGAGGACCACGGTGCGCGCGGTCGACCGGGAGCGGCGGTCCAGCAGCAGCCACACGATCAGTCCGAGCACGCCGGTGCCGAGCATGCTCAGCAGGGCCGCGAAGCCGAACGTCTCCGAGAAGGAGAGCGGGATGCCGGAGTACGGGTCCGCGGGCGGGGTGGGGGAGGCGTGGACCGCGGTGGTGATCACGAGGGCGATCAGCAGGCCGAGCGCGAGCGCCACCGCGAGCACCGCGGTCAGCCGCGGGGCGCGACGGACGGTGTAGGCGCGCTGATCGGGGGTCGGCTCGGGGGCGGAGGTCATGCGCGCCAGTCTATCGAGTCGGCCGCTGGGGCCAGTCGCGCGTGCCCGCGGCGGGATCGGCAGAGCTGCATCCCGCGACGAGGAACGGTGCCGACGTTCGAACGGTCGGTGTCGCCGAGAGGACTGCCGGACACCTCTCGCTCACGGCCGCACGAGCGGCAGGTGCGCGCCGAGGTCGGCCCGCACGCCCGAGGCGCGCACGCCGCCGGCCGCCGTCGCCTCTTCCCAGGACGTCAGTCCCGTCGCCAGGGACAGCCATGTCACGGCGTCCATCTCCACGACGTTCGGCGGGGTGCCGCGGGTGTGCCGGGGCCCGGGGAGGCACTGGGCGACGCCGAAGGGCGGCACGCGCACCTCCACCGAGTTCCCGGGCACGCGGGTCGCCAGCTCCTCGAGCGCGAAGCGCACTGCCGTC